>DAOVTM010000449.1 GCA_030633145.1 Desulfobulbaceae bacterium | reverse complement strand
GGTCCCAAGAAAACCCTGTTCTCCAACCTGACCCCGCTGCATCCAGACGAGATGATCAACCTGGAATTTGAACCGGATAACTTTTCCACCAGGGTCATGAATCTCGTCTCTCCTCTTGGTAAGGGGCAGCGCGGCCTGATTGTGGCTCCGCCCCGTACCGGCAAGACTGTACTCATGCAGCATATTGCCCGTTCTATTGTGGAAAATCATAAGGATATCACTCTCATAGTCCTGCTTATTGATGAGCGGCCTGAAGAGGTGACTGACATGAAACGGAGCGTTGCAGCCGAGGTGGTCAGTTCAACCTTTGATGAGCCGCCCCAGCGCCATATCCAGGTTGCAGAGATGGTCATTGAAAAGGCCAGGCGGTTGGTAGAGCATAAAAAAGACGTGGTTGTTCTCCTGGACTCCATTACCCGCCTTGCCCGTGCCTATAATACGGTGACTCCGGCTTCCGGAAAGATCCTCTCCGGTGGTGTGGAGGCCAATGCCCTGCACCGCCCCAAACGTTTTTTCAGTGCGGCCCGTAACATTGAAGAGGGCGGCAGCCTGACCATCCTGGCCACGGCCCTGATTGAGACCGGTAGCCGCATGGACGATGTTATCTTTGAGGAGTTTAAAGGCACTGGTAACATGGAGATTGTTCTGGATCGTAAGATGGCAAATCGAAGAGTCTTTCCAGCTATTGATATTCAGAAATCCGGTACCAGAAAGGAAGATTTGCTGTTGCCGCCGGCTGATTTGAATCGGATATGGATCCTGCGCAAGATCCTCTCTTCCATGAATCCATCAGCAGCCATGGAATTCCTCCTGGATAAGATGGGAGAAACCCAGACCAATGAGGAGTTTTTTGCCTCAATGAATAGCTGATCTCAGGTGACTGGAACAGAACACAGAGGCGTTGCTCAAGTCAGACCATCGGCTCGTAACCGACATGGAAGTTTTGCAATCAAAAATTAGTTTGCAGAAAAAGCTGTTTTTCCCTTTTAAAAAACCTCGGGAGCAGGTAAGATATAGAGTTTTTCCAGTAAAAGTAGCGTGACCAGATATAATTAATCAATAGTAGTTTTTTTATAAGTAAGAAGTTTTGGAGGCTTAGAGGATAATGAGACCGGATATTCATCCTGCGTACCATAAAATTACCGCAAAATGTGCCTGCGGTAATGAAGTAGAGCTTGGCTCAGTCAACGAGTCCATTGAAGTTGAGATCTGTTCAGCATGTCATCCCTTTTTCACCGGCAAACAGAAGCTCATTGATACCGCCGGACGTATTGAGAAGTTCAAAAAGAAATACGCCAAGCATTTTGAGAACAAAAACAAATAGTTTCACCATACTGTCCACAAGACGGGATTCTCCGTCTTGTGGATTTTTTTTGTCCTGTTCAATCTTGTATCTGCTGTTGATAGTGCCGATACTCCGCCTTTATCCCGTGCTGAAGGGAAATCATGTTTGAAAATCTCGCTGATATACACGACAAACAGACCGCCCTGGAAATGCAGCTATCTGATCCAAAACTGGTCGAGAACCAGAAAAAATATCAGGAGGTGGTGCGTGACCATTCCAGGGTATCCAGGCTGAATGAACAGTATCAGGCATATCTAAAGGTTCAGAAAGAACTGAAAGAGAGCCGGGAACTGCTCCGTGAGGAGGGGGATGACCCGGAGATGGTTGAACTCGCCAAAACGGAAATTGAAGCGTTGACCGGTCAGGAAAAGGAACTGGAACAGACCATACGTCTGATGCTCCTGCCTGGTGACCCCAATGACGAGAAGAATATCTTCCTGGAAATCCGCGCCGGAACCGGTGGAGATGAGGCAGCCCTCTTTGTGGCTGACCTGTTCAGGATGTTCAGCAGGTATGCGGAATCCCTGAACTGGAAGGTGGAAGTGATGAACTCCAGTCCCATCGGCATTGGCGGCTTTAAAGAGATCATTGCCATGGTCTCAGGAGACAAGGTCTATTCCCGTTTAAAGTATGAGTCCGGTGTCCACCGGGTGCAGCGGGTTCCGGAAACCGAGACCCAGGGTCGCATCCACACCTCTGCGGTGACCGTAGCCATTATTCCCGAAGCTGAGGAAGTGGATATGCGCATTGAACCCCACGAGCTCAAGTTTGATGTTTTTCGTTCTTCCGGCCCGGGTGGTCAATCAGTAAATACCACGGATTCAGCGGTACGCATCACCCATTTGCCATCAGGACTGGTCGTTACCTGCCAGGATGAAAAATCACAGCATAAAAATAAGGCCAAGGCCATGCTGGTCATGCGCGCCCGACTGCTGGACAAACTTGAGCAGGAGCGGCATGACAAGATTTCCGAACAGCGAAAAAGCCAGGTGGGCAGCGGAGACCGCAGTGAACGAATCCGCACCTACAACTATCCCCAGGGGAGAGTCACCGACCATCGGATTAACCTGACCCTCTATAAACTGGATCAAATACTTTCCGGTGCCTTGGACGATGTCATCCTGCCGATTATAACCCATTTTCAGACAGAGGCCTTAAAGGAGTTGCACTGAGCCGAACGGTGTGAACCACCTGAATTACCGTCTGTCTCACTCTCGCAGCTTCTACCTCGTCTCCATTCCCTACTGGTATAAACGGTAAGCATTAATGGTATTTCTTGTGAAGGAATTTCAATCTGTGTTGCTTCAATATTTTTACCAAATTCTTTCTCTGTGTCCTCTGTGTTCTCTGTGGTAAATAACGCATTGGGAGTCCCCTTAATTACTGACATGCAGGTGCTGCAACTGTTGACAACAGCTGAAAGCGCACTGGCACGAGCCGGTGTTGAGGAAAGCCGCCTTGAGGCGGAGCTACTTTTGCGCGGCTGCCTGAACCTGTCCCGCAGTCGTCTCTTTCTCATGCTGGATTCTGCGTTGACCACGGAGCAGGGGCAGGCCTTTGCAAAGGTAGTCTATAGGAGATGCCAGCGTGAACCGCTCCAGTATATCCAGGGCAGTTGCGAGTTCTGGTCCCTGGATTTTGCGGTCAACGAGTCTGTCCTGATTCCCAGGCCGGAAACGGAATTTCTTCTGGAACATGTTTTTTCCACTCTTCCTGACGAGTACCTGAGAGGAAGGAGTAAAAAAAAATGTCTTGACCTCTGTACCGGCAGTGGTGTGATTGCAGTT
>DAOVTM010000380.1 GCA_030633145.1 Desulfobulbaceae bacterium | reverse complement strand
TCCATGCCGCCATGGAGTACCTCGCTGACACAGGGCCAGCCCAACAGGGCGGCCATGGCATGGGCAAACTGGCTCTTGCCGGTGCCGGGCTTGCCCCGCAGCAGCAGGGGGCAGCCTGCGTGAAAGGCTGCCCAGGCAGCCAGCAGGTCTTTTTTTTCAAACAGGTGTTTGAGGTCGCCAGCATGGACAATACATTCATTATCTTTCAGGTCTTCTGTCAGGTCTTTGTTGCGGATTTTCAGGGTCATCTTTTGCGGTTCCTGTTGTTGTTTATTATCAATATTTGAGCCATCAGATTCAGCAGATCCTCTGTATCTTCCTTTTTACAGGGGAGCATCCGGGTATCACTGTTTAGACCATAACTGATAAAAAAGAGTTTTTCCCCTAATCTACTGTTGATCTGTGCAAGGATGGATTTGTTGTTAATTTTTTCCTCCTGAAGACGTTTCAGAAATGCAGGGGAGACAATATAATACTTATCCTTTCGTAACAGCCTGCCAAGCTGGAAAATATCCTTTAGGAGTTTTTCCGGGCTGGAATCCATCAGTGCAGGCCGACCCTTCAGGGCATAGATAAGTACCTGCAGAAGGTGTTCTTTTCTGGCATTGGGCTGGGCATCAAAGACAAGTCCACCTGTTAATGTCAGGGGTGTGTTTTTTTCAGGATTATCGGCGTTATCATCAGCGGTAATGGGCGGGAATTCGTCCCAGCAGCCGGAAAAGCGGGTGGGTATTGCGTCATGTCGATTGTTCAGGCAGTATTCGGCTGCCTGACAGAGTTCTCTGCTGATTATCACCTCGCTGAAGGCTGGTTCTTCTAGGCCAAGGGAGAGATGCCCTTTGTCCTTTTTGTTAGCTGTAATCTGCATTTTGTGATGAATCCACCATCCATGGTCAATACTGTTCAACAGCAGCCAACCGCAGATATTCTCAATGGCTGTGAAGAATTTTTCCCAGTCCCTGTTTGACTCAGCCGGAATCTGTTTATGTTGATTCTCCACCCACTCCCGGACATCGCCCATGGCTCTGGGACAGGATTTTTGCAGCAGTCCTTTGCTATGATTTTGAGAACTATAGTCATCTGTAGTCATAATATCCGCAAGTGCCTGCCGGTCAACATCCAGCATACCATTTATCCGCTGTCCAATTTGCCTGGTTAGGAGTTTTGCAAGCTGATCTTTTTCTTTGCTGAAAATTTCATCTGCCTTTGCTACCAGTCTGGTGACTAATTCCTCTCCGGTTGCGCAGACCTGATCTACATTGTCAAGCAAGGGCTGGATATGTTTTGTATAGGCATTGCAGAGTTGTTGCTTAATGTGGGCGTTCTGCTGTTCTGTGACGGTTATTTTTTTTCCTTCAAGATGTGTTTTCTGGAGTTCACGCAATCGGTCGTGGCAGTACCCCTTTTCCTGTTCCGGTTCATTGCCTGCCCCGCTTAGGTTGATCGTATATTCTCCCTGCCAGGCTTGAAGAATGGTCTGTTTTGTGATCTTGTTTGCCTGGAGATCAATCTTGACCGGCAGGGCAAAGAGCCGTTCTGCATTTGCATCAGCCTTGTAGCTGTTGCGGTAAATCTCCAACAGCTCATGCAGGCAGTAGGGGGAGGCAAAGTAGTCATGATTGAGCATGAGGATGATGAAACGAGCCAGGCTCAGCTCCTCCATAAAGGCAATGATGGAATCGCCCTGCTTCAGTTCTCCTTCTGAAACCCGCAGATCAATATAATAGCGGTGCTCTTCCTGTGCGTTGTATGCGTCAACTGACTTTTCCAGTTCCTGCCGCTGCTCAGTCCAGTGACTGCGCCAGGAGAGGAAGACCTGCAGGGGGATACGCTTGTCGGATTGTTCAGGCATGGCAGTTATCCCAGGATGCAACGGATCAAAAGGGTCATGGAAAACAGGACAATATACACAGGTGAGGTGGACCAGGATCCTGCCGCCTGTACAAAGGCCGCAGGAATGGAGCCATCGGCCCGGACAACAAAGAGGTCGTCCACAGTCATCTCGCCCTGGCGCAGTTGTGCCATCTGCTCGTTAAAGGCGGCCCGGAACTGTTTTTCCAGACCGAGGTAGCAGGTATCGAGAAACCAGAAGAGCAGGATCGGGATGATTGCCAGCAGGATACCGCTGCTGTTACCGTCTTTGGCTGCAAAGGCGAGCAGGGCTGTAACCAGGGCAATGCACCATTTTTTACAATCACTGCTGTTGCCTGCCATCCTTTTAATGATGTCCTGGTACATGGCCACATGTTTTAAAACCGCATTATTATCAGGCGTTAATGGAGTCTGGCTGCTTTTGGATGTTGCTGTCATGATGATCCTCGTTTGTTGTTGGTTTTTTCTCCAGGCAGCAGGACTTGTACAATCCTGCTCTATTTAATACGTACCATGGCACCCTGGAAACTGCAAATCCTGTTGTCTGTTCATTCGTAAAATTTCCTGTTGATTTTTACAGTCGTATTGTATCCTCTTTAAATTTTATGGTGATCTTGGATAGCCTCGTACCCATGCTCCAGGTAAGCGAGCCTGCGAGACTCCGTCTGTCCTGATCAACCGCTGGATCGGCAATTAAGGTTCCCACGCAGGAGCGTGGGAACCAGTGGGTAAGCGAAGTACCATAAATTATAAAGAGGATACGTCGTATTGGTGATTCAGTAATTAACCATACACGCAACATGATTTTTGTCGCCAAGATGTATTCCAGTTGGTATATTTAAAGATAGTTTACCTCCTTTTTTCAGCATAGTGACTGCATGAATTATTGTTGCGAGCAATTTGCCATGTTTTTGACGTGGGTGAACCTGTCTTCTCATATATCCGGCAACCTGTATTGCAACCTGTATTAAGAGGAAGTTTTGATTCTCAAGCTGTCTTTCAAAGATATCGTTCACGACCGGCTGTTAAGCATCTGCCTGATCTTGACCATTGCCTCCATCATTGCACCCCTGCTTATTCTCTTTGGCATCAAGTTCGGTACCATTCAGACCATGCGCGGCCGCCTGATCGAAGATCCGGTCAACCGGGAGATACGACCGGTCACCACCAGTTCGTTCCACCGGGACTGGTTCAGTAGAATTCGCACCGAGATCCCGGAAATCGATTTTATAGTCCCCATGACCAGGCAAATATCCACTGCCGTTGATGTCCGCGCTGAAAACGGTAAAAAGAGTCGGCTTTCCCTGATGCCTACCGGGCCAGGCGATCCCCTGCTGCTAGAAAACCGCACTGCAATCCCGGACACCCATTCCTGTGTTCTTACTGCCCCGGCAGCAGAAACCCTGGCTGTGGTCGTGGGCGATGAACTGACCCTGAGCGCAAAACGTATTATCGGCGGCAAGACCGGTTCTGGCGATTTTTCCCTGCACGTCTCCGGTATCCTCTCGGAGCGAGCCGGAGGACTCAAATCCGTCTATGTCCTGCTGCCGCTGGTGGAGGCAGTGGAGGATTTTAAGGATGGCCGGGCAGTGCCTCTCTATGGATGGTCAGGGGAACTCCCCATGGCCTATCCTGTTTTTCAAGGCGCAGTGGTCTTTACGCACAATCAATTCAGCAAGATGGAAGAGATCCTGCTGGTCAACAACACCGGTTTCAGTACTCTTGATAAGATTGCCCCGGATCAGATGAAGGAACTGGTCGGTTTTGTCCCTGAATCCGGCTGGAACGGGTATCTGCTGAAGGTGAAAAAACGGGCAGCGGGCATGGAGAACATCAAGGCATTGCACAATAAACTTCGAGGCAAGGGGGCGGTGATTCTGCCCTGGAATTCGCCCATGAAGATTGCGCTGACTCCCGAAGGCGGCACGCCTGCTTCATTCACCCTCTACGGGGTCAATGCAAAGATGGCTGCTATAACGTCCCTTGACCTGACTGCTCTCTATCCCAATGGAGAACATCTCGTCCATGGGCAGAGAACAGTCCTGGCCGCTACCTCCTCTGCAAGCGGTGAACGTGTAATGGCGGTGGAGGTGGAGAAGAGGCAGCTAACCCTGCCGGTTGAGGTTGCGGCAGCCACTCTGCCCGCAAACACAGCCTTTACCTCTGCCTCACTGCTCGGCAAGCTTAACCTCCTCCGTTCCCGAAATATTACCTATGATGCCAATGCGGACAGACTGTTGCTGGCCCGACGCGGCTATGCCGGTTTTCGTCTCTATACCGAATCCATTGATGCTGTTGCGGCTGTTCAGCATCTGCTGGAAGAGGAGGGGATTTCAGTCCATACCCGCAGGGAACGGATAGCCGAGGTGCGCAGACTGGATCACTATATGAGTCTCATCTTCTGGTTGATTGCCGTTGTTGGAGTTATCGGCGGTATTTCGGC
>DAOVTM010000368.1 GCA_030633145.1 Desulfobulbaceae bacterium | reverse complement strand
GGCTACCAACTTTAGCCGGGACATTTTTTAACCTCCTCTCGTTCCTACGCTCCAGCGTGGGAACGGAAACTGACGCTCCAGGTAAGCGAGCTTGCGAGACTCCGTCTGTCTCGCATCGACCGCTGGAGCGGTCATTCAAAGTTACCACGCAGGAGCGTGGGAACCAGGGGGCAATATGAGTTATCTGATTGTACCGGACACTAGTTGACTTTCAGTTTGCAGCACTTTGTGTGTACGCAGAAAACGGTTCATCTCGTCGTTTATCTGTTCACCACCAATAATCGGAATCGTAAAAATCTGTATTTGCATAATTGAATAATCCCAAAAAAAATTTAAGGCTACGCCTTATTTAATTTGCAGCTCTCTGTGCAGTGGCAGCTAATCGGTCGTCCCTCCCTTGCAGCCACAGCTTTGCTCGCTTGCGTTTTTCTATTGCTCACGGGAAAGCAGAATAGCTAACCCACTGACTGGGAAGAAAGAACCAGGCGAACGCCGATGATGAAGTCACGAAACTCCGGCGAGAAGTCGTACCGAGGGACAGAGCGGCAATACAACGAAGAGAGGATAAAGCAGCCGCCACGGAGGACCCGATCCTCACCCTTTTCAGCACCCTGCGGATTAGCAACAGTCCCCTGTTGCTGACATTTTCCATAATAATTGCCATCATACCAGTCATAACACCATTCAAAGACATTTCCGCTCATATCATGGAGTCCCAGTTCATTGGGGAGGAGTAAGCCGACCTCGTGTGTTTTATTATCGCTGTTGTCATTATACCAGCCGACCTGCTTGAGCTTGTCACTGCCGCTGTACTCATAACCCTGGCTGTATATTCCACCACGAGCCGCATACTCCCACTCCGCTTCTGTGGGCAGTCTAAATTTCATACCGGGATAATCCAGTTGGCGGAGAAATTCCCGAACATCCTGGCGGCCATTAAGCTGCCCGAGAAATCCATGCACATCCTGCCGGGATACAGATTCAACCGGCTGTTTTTCCCCCTTGAAACGAGAGGGGTTTTCTCCGGTTACAGCCTCCCATAACTGCTGCGTAACAGGGAACCTGCCGATATAAAAGCCTGCCAGGGTTACCCGGTGGGCAGGTTTCTCATCATCCTCTTTACCGTTCTCATCTCTCATCATAAATTCACCGCCCTGCACCGGGCAGAGTTCCATATCTGGCAAGGATTCGATAATTAGATTGTTTTCTGTTTGGGTTACAGGCAAGATATTATTCTCCGCAGGTATATTAATTTAATGTAGGCGGTAACAGAGTTGCATAAATAATTACACGAATTCCCATAGTACAGTAAATATCCAACACACAGGAGTAAATCTTGTCTTTCTCGGTAAGCGGTGTTAGTTATAGCTCTTCAGACTTATTGAATCAAGGTGCTGTTTCTGACAGGGTCTGTTCACCACGAGTATAGCAATAATACATCACTTAAGCAAAAATTAATAAGCGATTTTTTGAAGAGCAAGAGCAATGTAATGAAAAAACTGCCTCTGGGTATCACCACCTTTGCGGACATCAGAGATGCACAAGAAAACTATCTCTATGTGGATAAAACTGGGATTGCGGCGCAATTAATTGACGCTGGGAGATATTTTTTTCTCTCCCGGCCAAGGCGTTTTGGTAAATCGCTCTTTCTGGACACCCTCAGTGACCTGTTCAAGGGAAAAAAAACGCTGTTTGCAGGCCTGTCGGTGTATGAACAATGGGATTGGAATACCTGCTATCCTGTGATTAATATATCCCTTAATACCGGTGATTTCAGAACAGCACAGGGGATTGAGCAACGGCTCCTCAATGTCTTAAAACAGGTACAGAGACATTTGGAAGTCCATTGTGATGCACCGCATGAAGTTCCTGCCTGCTTTACCGAACTGATCGAAAACACCTATAAAAAATATCAACAAAAAGTTGTTATCCTCATCGATGAGTACGACAAACCGATCCTGGACAATATTACCAACCAGGAATTAGCCCTGGCTGCCAGAGAAATTTTAAAGACATTTTACAGTGTGATTAAAGATAATGACAGATACCTTAAATTTGTCTTTATTACCGGTGTTTCCAAATTCTCGAAAATGAACCTCTTCAGCGGTCTCAACAACCTTACCGACATCACCATCCTGCCAGAATACGCCACCATCTGCGGCTACACTCACGCTGATATCCAGACCACTTTTCAGGAACACTTAAAGGATGTTGATTTAGAAAAGCTAAAACAGTGGTACAATGGCTATAACTATCTTGGCGGCAAAGATAAAGAAGTTTATAATCCATACAATATTCTCTTATTTATCAACAGTCATTGTGAATTTGAAAACTACTGGTGGGGAACAGGTAACCCCAGCTTTCTCATAAAAAAACTTTCGGAGCAGCATTACTATATTCCAGAGCTGGAAAATATCATTGTCCCCAGGGAGACACTTGATACCTTTGATATTGAGCATATAGATCTTGTCGCCCTGCTCTGGCAGACAGGGTATTTGACTTTTGCAAACAAAATACAGAACTTTGATGAAACATACAGCTATCAACTGAAAGTACCCAACCGGGAGATACAAAGGTCATTGAATCAGCTCTTTATCAACTACTTGACTAATCAAAAAGTTGATGTGCTAACCAATCAAAAGCAGATTTATAATAGCATCTGCAACAATTTAGACCAGTTCAAATTCATCTTGACCTCATTATTCGCCTCTATCCCCTACAACAACTATGCCAATGACATTATCGCCCGCTATGAGGGCTATTACGCCTCGGTGGTTTTTACCTACCTGATGTCACTGGGATTCCCCTGTATTGCTGAAGATGTCACCCATAGAGGGCGGATAGACCTGACCATCAAGCTCCCCAATCGTATTGTGATCATTGAATTCAAGGTAGATCAAAAAAAGAAGGCTCTGGCCCAGATTAAGGAGAAAAAATACTATGAAAAATATCTTGCTGAGGCTGAAAGCCAGAACAAAGATATTTATATTGTAGGAATTTGTTTTGACAGTAGTGCAAAGAATATCACTGAATTTCTCTGGGAAAGAATTAACATTTCCGGTACAAGAATAGAATAAAACGAAATAAAATAAAATGAAAAAAACCCACGAATCCATAACCGGCAAAGGCTCCGCCCTGGGAAAATACCAGGATGTAATGGTGGGCAGCCGTTCCCTGCTGGCACTCCTCTATTACGAGTGGTGCGTATTGCTGGGTCCCATTCCCGGCGCACCCGGCATGGTTCTGCGCAAGATATTCTGGCCCCGGCTGTTTGCTGACTGCGGCGGCGGCTGTATGTTTGCCTCTGGTATTACCCTGCGGCAGCCTGCCAAGATGCGTCTCGGCAGGGCAGTGGTCATCAGCGAAGGCTGTATTCTCGATGGCCGCCATGCAGACCGGGATGTCTCCATCAGCCTGGGGGATAACGTCATCCTCTCCACCAACGTGATGCTCTCCTGCAAGAATGGCTCCATCATTATTGGCGATAACTGCGGTCTCAACGCCCAGACCATTGTCCAGTCCACCAATGGCTGTCCAGTGCAAATCGGTCAGGACTGCGTCATCGGGCAACGCTGTTTTATTGTCGGCGGGGGCAGCTATAATATCGACCGGCTGGATGTGCCGATTCGCACCCAGGGGATTCGGGCTGATGGCGGGGTACACATCAAGGAAGATGTCTGGCTGGGCGGTAACGTCACTGTGCTGGGCGGGGTGCGCCTGGGCAGGGGATCTGTTGCTGGGGCCGGGGCGGTGGTGACTAAGTCTGCACCTGACTACTCGGTACTGCTCGGTGTGCCTGCAAAGGTGGTTCAGTCACGGCAGCCATGATCAAAAAACGCAAAAAAGCAGCCCTGACCATCTTCAAACTGCTGTTTAGCTGCACCCTGATGTTCCTGATTTATCGCAGGATTCCCCTGGATGATCTGGCTGGCGTGCTGGCAGGGGTGGAGTATCGCTATTTCCTGCCCATTGCAGTTCTCCTCTTCATCAACACCGTGTTGAGTGCCTGGAAATGGCGTTTGCTGTTGCTGGCCGACAGGGTGGACATCCCCCTTGCCACCCTGACCATGACCTATTTGATCGGTAGTTTTTACAACCTCTTTCTTCCCTCTTCCATTGGCGGAGACTCCTACCGGATTTATGATGTGGCGCAAAAAAGCCGGGATGGTGTCCGCTCTGCGGCCTCGGTCTTTGCCGACCGGTTTTCCGGTTTTCTCGCCCTGGTCATTCTCAGCCTGCTGTCCTCCATTCTGGTAGCGCGTGAGTTTGACAACCTGATGTTTTTTTTCGGACCCCTGCTTATTCTGGCGATTCTGCTCTGTATCCTCTTTGCCCTGGTCAAGCAGCAGCCTGTCCGGTTGTTCCTGCGCCTTACCCGGCTGGATCGTTTTGAGTTCATCACCCGTTTAACTGATAAATTTTTTCTTTCTTTTCAATG
>DAOVTM010000049.1 GCA_030633145.1 Desulfobulbaceae bacterium | reverse complement strand
GGAACAAGTGGGCTACTGGGGCTGTATCGTTTGGAGTTGCAGGTGTCAGCAGGCAATGGAAAACTATCAATCTCAGGGGTAGGAAGTAACACGAAAACTAAGGAAAAAATTAAGATAGCGTTTGACTACTTCAAGGCGAATATCGGAAGCGTAAGTGTCTCTTCAAAAGTTGGTACCCATGACTATCATTTGCAACTCGTGGAACTTCACAACTCAGGGCCAGCTGAGGTGCTGACTCTTTCCAGTTTTGTTACCCTCTGTTCCGGCTTACTTGGGAAACCAGTACAGGGGCAGCTTGTTACTCTGGGTGAGATGAGTCTCGGTGGTAGCATTGTTCCAGTGGAGAATCTGGCTGAGACACTCCAGGTTGCTTTTGATGCTGGGGCGGAAGGAGTCTTGATTCCGATGAGCAGTGTTAGCGATATACCAACTGTGCCGGGTGAATTGTTTGCAAAGTTCCAAACGAGTTTTTATTCCGATCCGGTTGACGCTGTTTTTAAAGCTTTGGGGGTGGAGTAGCAGTCATCATATAATCAGATTACAGCAAGTTTTTTGCAAATTTATTCATTCTTAATCGTCAATATATCTCACCTGAATTGAAACTGTCCAATCTGGACTTATCAGGAAGAAGGTTCTGGTTCAGGTTTTGCTTAATGGTTGACCTTTCTATTGGGTATTTATTACAGTAATATAATAACATCAGGCAACTCTTCCTATTTCTGATGGTAACGTGAAACTCAGTGGCGTGTGGTATTTCAATACAAAATGATAGAGCAAAAATGGTATCCTCTCTATAATTTATGGTACTTCACTTAACCCACTGATTCCCACAGACGGAGTCTCACAGGCTCGTTTACCTGGAGCATGGGTACAAGGCTATCCATGATTATCAAAACATTTAAAGAAGATACCAAAAATAGACAATTAGAACACTGAAAATTGCGTAGTCTTTCCCGTAGGGCGGACACAGCCCGCCTACTTAGCACCTCGCCATTGTTCAGAAAATGACCTGTTATGTGTACCGCTTTACGATGTCTGAACCGGAAACAACCCGGTCGGTTTACAAGCCAGAATCAAAGCCATAAGAATATACACCGACATCGAAGCCATGGATGCGCCCATCCGGTCTGCGGCTGAAGTTTCCATGAAGAAACGGAGCAGGTCGGGTAGAAAGGATCTGGCCAGGGTATCAACCAGGCCGACCAGCAAGGCACCGATCAAGGCACCGCGTACCGAACCGATGCCGCCGATGACGATGACCACAAAGGTGAGGATCAGGATGGATTCCCCCATGCCCGCCTCCACGGCAAGGATAGGTCCGGCCATCACTCCGGCCAGTCCGGCCAGCAGGGTGCCAAGACCGAAGATCAAGGTATAGAGCAAGCGAATATTCACCCCGAGAGCTTCCACCATCTCCCGGTTAGTGGCACCGGCTCGGATCTGCATTCCCAGCCGGGTACGGGAAAAGAGCAGGTAAAGAAATAGAGCCACCAGTATTCCCACCAGGATGATGGCCAGCCGATAGACCGGGTAGTTGATACCGGGCAATAACTGCACCGAGCCGGACAGCCAGTCCGGCACATCCATGAACAGCGGCTGTCGTCCCCAGATTATGCGGGTGAGCTCGTTAAAGAAAAAAATCAGGCCAAAGGTTGCCAGTACCTGATCCAGATGATCCCGGTCATAGAGTTTGCGCAGGATGAGCAGTTCAACCACCATCCCGGCCAGGGCAGTAGCAGGCAGGGCAGCCAGCAGGCCAAGTATGAAGGAACCGGATTTCATGGTCACTGTGGCTGCAACATAAGCCCCGATCATGTAAAAGCTGCCATGGGCCAGGTTGACCACCTGCATGATGCCGAAGACCAGGGTCAATCCGGCAGACATGAGAAAGAGCATCACGCCCATTTGGAGACCGTTGAGGATCTGTTCGAGAAAGAGCATTTTGTTTGCAGTCGGTAGTTTACAGACAGGAATCTGGAAACCGGCTTACCTGCACTCCTGCACATAAGGATCTGAATGATCGGTAAAGACTTTACCGAGCAGCTGGTTACCGTATTGACCGTTTTCCTTCTCCACAACCTGACGGACATAAAAGTCCTGGATGGGAAAATGGTTGGATCCGAACCGAAAGTTGCCCCGAACACTTGCAAAATCCGCCTTTTCAAGGGCTGACCTGAACCCATCTTGATCAGAGAGATTGCCGCCCACATCTTTCAGAGCTGAACCGATCAACCTGGCCGTGTCATAGCCCTGGCTGGCATAGAGTGTCGGGGTTCGGCCATAGGCTTTTTTAAACGCCTCTACAAACTGTTTATTGGCAGGGTTGCTGAAATCCGCGCTCCACTGTGAACTGTTGATAACCCCTTTTGCCGCCCTGCCCACAGCCTTTAACAGCCGTTCATCGGTCGCAGCCGGACCAAAGAGAGGAATCTTTCCGTTCAGACCTGCCTGACCATACTGCTTGAGAAAGTTGATCCCCATGCCGCCGGGCAGGAAAAAATAGACCGCATCCGGCTTGGCCTTGCGCAGGGTGGCAATTTCTGCGGCGTAATCAGCCTGCCCAAGGCTGGTATATACCTCGCCGCTTATCGCCCCTGTGTAATAACGCTTGAATCCGGCAATATTGTCCTTACCTGCCAGGTAGTTAGGGGCAATGAGATAGACTCTGTTATAGCCCTGCTCCGAGGCATACCGTCCGATAACCTCGGACAGGCTGTCGGTCTGCCAGGAAACATTGAAAAAGTTTTCATGGCACCCTTTACCGGCCAGCATGGAAGGGCCTGCAAGGGGGCTGAGATAAAAAACTCCCTGACGAACTACCTTGGGTACCACGGCCATGGCTACATTGGAAAAGACAATGCCGGTGAGGATGTTGGCCTTGTCCCGTTTGATAAATCGCTCGGCGATCTGCCGTCCTTTTTCCGGACTGCGCCCATCATCGGCTACCAGCAGCTCAACGGCTATACCGCCCAGTTTGCCTCCCTCCAAGTCAATCGCAAGCTTGAAGCCATCCCGAATCTCTTCGCCAAGATAACCCGCCTTAGTGGACAGGGTGGTTATCATGCCGATTTTTACCGGTGCAGCAGCCATGGTAGGACTGGTGAATGCCAAGATTATAAAGAGCATTAAACAGATTTTTTTCATTCTTATTCTCCGAAAAACCATTTTTGTATCCGTGAATTTTTCATACAGAGTTCAGACTATCACGGGTTCAGGGTAAACATTGCCCGTCGCATTATCGTGTTGTTGCGACAAGAAGATAATGGATCTTTCCAGGCTACCGAAACATGGCACTTGCGCAGCACGCAGGGTAGGAAAATCTAATTGTCGGGTCATTCGAAGCTGGCTCACCGTGGGTTTATACGAACGCCCTCTTGGCAACTGCCCTGAAAGCCATTCCTTGATGCCCCGGCGTGCTTCCCAGGAATCACGATCCCATGGAGGGAATCCCATATTATTCAGGCTGGGAAGAAAAAGCACTTCGTATTCCGGGTGGAGCAAAATATAGGCCGTGGGAAAAGGGAGCTTCAGCACTTGGAGCTTTTCTGCCATTTGTGGTGCAAGCTCTTTGGGGCAGGTGTCATCTTCATCTCGGAGAATCAGCAACGCAGCCGCATCAGGCTTTGAGCGGATAAATTCAGCACCTGGCATTATACCACCGGTTCGTTTTCCCTTCCATTGATGGAGATTAGGCCAGCGTAAAGGGTCTGCCCATGGTATGTACAGACCAAGATCCTGACTCAACCGGACAACAAGGTTCTGGGCGGCTTTTACCTCTCCATGTCCCTCCACGAGAAGGTAGCATTTTTTGTTACTGAGGCTCACTTTTTTTCGGGTAAATCCAAAAGAGAGAGTTGCAGTCCCCCTGAAATAAAAAGATCTCCGAGTCGAAGCAGGCTGTCGCGTACCGGCTTCAGTTGGGAGTCATCCACCTTCTTGACGTTGGTTTTTCCGTCAATCCGCTCGACCACAAAAACAATATCCTTTTCAACATCAACAACATCAAGGATAACAGGGCTATGGGTGGTTACAAATATCTGTGAGACTTCGTCGGCCTGCTGCAAATAATCATAAAGCATGGGCAAGGCACCGGGATGCACGGTCAATTCAGGCTCTTCGATAGCGACAACCGGCAGGTAGGGTGTTTGCAGAAGGGCGGTGAGAAGACCGGCAACTCTGAGTGTGCCGTCCGACTGTTGAGCTGCGTCGAACCAGCGTTTGCCCTTTTTCGCCTTAATCTGCTGCTTGAATTCCGCAATCAGGTATCCTGCCGCGCTGGTTACCCGTACATCCTCAATATCTCCGGTAAGCTTGTTCAAACCGGCAACGAGTTCATCTTTGGCATCCTCTTCCTTGACCAGTTCACGCAAAATCGACACCCAGTTTTCACCATGCTGTTTCATAGGGCGGGCTGAATCAAATCGTTGCGGCACACGAAGGGTGTCAGGAAAAATTGCATAAACGGTTATGCCGGATAAAAAATCCACCAATGGCTTGAACTGCTTTGTTCCCCCCAGCACGGTAAGAGCAAGCGATTGCTCGTCTATATGCGGGGAAACACCCTCGGGGCCATCCCAATTTTGTCCGTCGCGATAAAATTCACTGATTCCTTCTTTTGGATCGTAAATAATGACCTTTTCCGATTTAACCCTGTATTCTTCAAGGCGAGCACCGGTGATGGTGAATTCGTACTGAGCCTGACTGTGGTCAATTGTGAGGTGTAATTCGATATGAACATCAAATGGTGCGCCATGGCTACGACGACGCACACTGTCAATCCCCCCTCGATGGGTGATGGCTGCCGGCAACCCCTGTATGACTGCATCCCGGACAAAGGAAAGCACATCCATCACATTGGACTTGCCAGACCCGTTCGGCCCGATGAGGATAGACAGACGACCCGGTCGAACATGAACGCCAGGACCGAGGCTTCGGTAATTGGATACAACCAGTTCTTTGATCATGATTATATGATGCGTTTTTTTTCAACAGGAAAAAGAGGCGATGGCACCCCTTTTGACGGGGTACCATCACTGGATGAGGCAGGGTGAACGCCTGCTTTATCGCGGAATCTTCGCTTTACCTGCACTCACCCACATAGGCATCCTGGTGATCGGTGAACACCTTTTCAAGGATTTGGTTGGTAAAAACAGCTGTTTCACCCTCGCCCTGTTTGACCACCTTGCGGACATAGATATCCTGGATCGGGTGGTTGTTGGCACCGAACTTGAAGTTGCCGCGTACAGAGGCAAAGTCAGCCTTTTTCAGGGCTGCCCGGAACTCGTCGGCCTTGTTCATGTCTCCGCCCACTGCCTTGAGAGCCGAGCCGATTAGCCTGGCATCGTCATAGCCCTGGCTTGCATAGAGGGTCGGGGTGCGGTTATAGGCCTTTTTAAAGGCGGCTACAAATTCTATATTGGCCGGGTTGTCCAAGTCAACCGACCACTGGGAGCCGTTGATCACTCCTACTGCTGCGTCCCCCACTGCCTTGAGGATACGTTCATCAAAGGAAAAGGCCGGGCCGAATACCGGGATGGACTTGTTCAGACCTGCCTGGGAGAACTGTTTGAGGAAGTTGATCCCCATGCCGCCGGGCAGGAAGAAAAAGACTGCGTCCGGTTTTGCTGCCCGCAGGGTGGCAAGTTCAGCTGCATAGTCGGATTGCCCCAAGGTTGTATAAACCTCTCCGGCCACTGTCCCCTGGTAAAATCGTTTAAAGCCTGCCAGGGCATCCTTGCCTGCCGGATAGTTGGGAGCCAGCAGATAGACGTTTTTAAAGCCCTGATCCTTGACATACTGTCCCACTACCTCGGAGAGGTTGTCGTTCTGCCAGGCCACGTTGAAATAATTTTTATCGCACCCCTTACCTGCCAGCTTGGAAGGCCCGGCATTGGGGCTGATGTAAAAGATATTCTGACGGACGACCTTGGGTACCACGGCCATGGCCACGTTGGAGAAGACAATACCGGTGAGAATTTTTGCCTTGTCCTTTTTGATAAACCGTTCCGCAATCTGACGACCCTTTTCCGGCTTGCGACCGTCATCATCCACCAGCAGTTCCACTGGTATCCCGCCCAGCTTGCCCTCTTCCATGGCGATTGCCAGCTTAAAGCCGTCCCGGATGTCCTCACCCAGATAGCCCGCCTTGGTAGCGAGGGTGGTGATCATGCCGATTTTTACCGGTTCTGTTGCCAGAGCAAAGGTTGCAGTCAAGCAGAAGAAAGCGAGAATAAAGATTGTTTTTTTCATAAATTTTCCTTGATTAATGTTCTTGGTGTAGTTCCGTTCGATGTTCGATGTTGAGCGTTGTATGTCCCATTTTTGACATTTTTTTATTAAGCCAAATCTTTGCTGGTGCATAAAATGCACCCTACCTCGTTGAATGCCCGGCATTTGGGTAGGGTGCGTTTTACGCACCAGAAAGTGGCTGTAACCTCGAACGTGTCAATTACTTTTGCAAATGTATGAAGGATCCCCCATCTTTTATTCAATAACCCGAACCGCACCCTTATCAGCAGAGGCGGCAAAACGGGCATACACCTGAAGTGCCTGTGACACCACCCGTTCCCGATCCGGAGTAAAGGCCGCCGCCCCACGCCCCTTTTCTACCTGCCTGCGGTTGTTCATCTCTGCCTCACTGATCTCCAGGCTGATGCTTCGTTCCGGGATATTGATGTCAATGGGATCACCATCCCGCACCAATGCAATTGCCCCGCCGCCAGCAGCCTCAGGTGAGACATGACCAATGGACAGCCCAGAGGTACCGCCGGAAAACCTGCCGTCCGTCACCAGGGCGCATTCAGCACCGAGATGAATGGATTTCAGATAGGAGGTCGGATATAACATCTCCTGCATACCCGGCCCGCCCCGTGGTCCTTCGTAGAGGATAAAAACCACGTCTCCGGCCTTGATTTTCCCATTTAGAATAGCCTCACAAGAGGCATCCTGGGAGTGAAATACCCGGGCAGTCCCCTTAAAATGAAGAATAGAGGGATCAACCCCTGCGGTCTTTACTATACAGCCGTTCTCGGCTATATTTCCGTACAGTACCGCCAGGCCGCCGTCTTTGGAATAGCAGTGTTCAGCATCCCTGATGCAGCCATTTTCCCGATCCCGATCCAGACCGCTGTACATGGTCTCCTGAGAGCCGAGTACCAGGTTACGCCGTCCGTCCGAGGCCGGGCTGGAGGCAAACATTTCGCAGGCTCGGTCAACAGCACTGTCCCGCATGATGTCATATTGATCCAAAGCCTGGCTCAGAGTCAGACCGTCCGCCCTGGGAACCGAGGTGTCAATCAGGCCAGCCCGGTCAAGTTCACCCAGGATTCCGGCAATACCGCCGGCCCGGTTGACATCTTCCAGATGATAATGGGAGGAGGGAGCCACCTTGCACAGATTGGGTACCTTGCGCGACAGCTCATCAATATCCTCCATGGTGAAATTCACCCCGGCCTCATGGGCAATGGCCAGGATATGAAGCACGGTGTTGGTGGAGCCGCCCATGGCAATATCCAGGGTCATGGCATTCATGAACGATGCCTTACAGGCGATGGAGCGGGGCAGCACCGAGTCGTCTTCTTGAGCGTACCATGCCTCACACATCGGCACAATCCGATCCGCAGCCTGATCAAAAAGGCTCAAGCGGTTCTTGTGGGTGGCTACCAGGGTGCCGTTGCCAGGCAGAGCCATACCCAGTGCCTCGTTGAGGCAGTTCATGGAGTTGGCAGTGAACATCCCGGAGCAGGAGCCGCAGGTGGGGCAGGCGTTCTGCTCCACTGCTGCGATTTCTTCGTCCGAAACAGAACTGTCCCCGGCCATGACCATGGCATCCACCAGATCATAGCCTCGATCTTTCCCCTTGATCCGGCCTGCCTCCATGGGGCCTCCCGAGACAAAGATAGCCGGAATATTAAGGCGCATGGCTGCCATCAACATACCAGGGGTAATCTTGTCGCAGTTGGAGATACAGACCATACCATCGACCTTATGGGCGTTGCACATATACTCCACCGAGTCGGCGATCAGCTCACGGGAGGGCAGGGAATAGAGCATCCCGTCATGGCCCATGGCAATACCGTCGTCAATGGCTATGGTGTTGAATTCTGCGGCAAAACAACCCTGCTCCTCAATGCGCTGCTTCACCTTCTGGCCGATGTTGTGGAGGTGGACATGACCCGGTACCATCTGGGTAAAGGAGTTGACCACTGCGATGATTGGTTTGCCCATCTGCTCATCAGTCATACCGTTGGCCCGCCACAGGGAACGAGCCCCTGCCATTCTTCTTCCCTGGGTCGTCTGGTTACTGCGAAGGGGGATTGCCATTTGTATTCCTCCTGAGGGAATTATCTGAAAACGTGGTTAAGGGTTTCTTTTTTTCTTGAAATCTATGTATATTTGAAGATAATAAAAGACGATACTAAATAATTGTACCTCGATGTTCAAGTGTTTCCTGTTCTTTCCTGTTTCTAAAGTAGCAGGTCGGGCAGGTCGGAACAGGTTGCGCACCTGAATGAAACAGTAATATAACATAAGAATCTTGGGAGCATAATCCATGAAACAGCCGGAAATTAACTACTGGATTGCCGCCATGCTGGCCAAGCATGAACGGGTATCTGATCTCAATATCACCGTGGGCAAGATGCTCCAGGTGGAAAGTGATGGTGCACTGACAGGGGTTGACGTTGAGCCAGCAGTACTGGAACTGACCCCCTTTCAGACCGAAGTCTTTGCCCTTAACCTCATTGACGGCAATAAGCGGCTGCTCAGTGATCTGGTTACCAAGGGATCCTGCGATCTCTCCTATACCCTGCCCGGACAGGCTCGCTTCCGGGTCAATGTCTTTACCCAGAAGGGGTGTTTTACCTCGGTGCTTCGTAAACTGGAGACTGAAATCCCCAGCATTAAACAGTTTAATTTTCCAGATTGTTTCAACAAGATGGCTCAGGAGCGCAATGGACTGATCCTCTTTACCGGAGCCACCGGTACCGGTAAAACCACATCCATGGCCGCCATCCTCAATGAGATCAACTTGACCCGAGCCGTTCATCTGGTCACCCTGGAAGATCCCATTGAGTATGTCCATCCCCATAAAAAGGCAACCTTTAACCAGCGTGAGCAGGGGGATGATTTTGATACCTTTGCCGGTGGTCTGCGTGCGGCTCTGCGTCAGGCTCCCAAGGTCATCCTGGTGGGTGAGATCCGGGATCGGGTTACCCTGGAGATCGCCCTGACAGCAGCGGAAACCGGCCATGTGGTCTTTTCCTCGCTCCATACCATTGATGCCGGTCAGACCCTGAACAGGGTTATCGGTATGTATGAACACAATGAACAGGGCCAGGTCAGGAACCGGCTGGCCGATACCATCCGCTGGGTGGTCAGTCAGCGGCTCCTGCCCCGAATCGGCGGAGGGCGGATCGCTGCCCTGGAGATCCTCTGCACCAGTTTGCGCATCAAGGATTTGTTGATCAACGGTGAAACCGAGGAAAAGACTTTTTACAACGTACTCAAGGAAGGGGTGACCCTGGATATGCGTACCTTTGATCAGCATCTGCTGCAACTCTTTGAACAGGAGTTAATCACCGAGCAGCATGCACTATCTTACTCCAGCAACCGTAGTGTGGTCAAGCGGGGTATGGACACTGTCAAGTCGTCCCGGGGGGAGAAGACCTCGAATATTGAAGGATTGGAGATGGTTATAGAAGAGGAAGGCGATCCCTATGCGTGAGGAGGCAGGTGTGAAGAAGGAGTTGTTAGATACGAATAAAGGAGTAAGACAATGATCAGCAAATGTCCCTATTGCCAGGGTGCTTTAAAATTTAACGCCAAGCAGAGTGCGAAAATCCAGCAGGCTCTCAAAGGTCTCAAACCGGGTAAGACACTCAACATTCCCTGTAAACACTGTAAAAAGACAATCCCGGTGGATAGTTCGGGCAAGGCTGTCGGAGTGGCTGAACAGGATGCGGCAAAGAAGGAAAAAGCATCGGTGCATGAGAAGAGTGCCGGTACAGCCTCCAAGGCAACTCCGCCCAATCCGCCGGATCTGGGGTGGTTGAAATCTGGAAGCATCAGTGATGAAGAAAAGGTGCGGGATGTACCCATGGCTCTGGTTCTTAATACTGATGGTGAGGCCATGGAAAAGATCAAGGGGGCCATGGAGTCCCTTGGATACCGCACCCTGACTGCTGAATCAGCGGAAGATGCCATTGAGCAGACCAGGGTGGTTAGTTTTGCCTGTATTGTCTATCATACCGGTTTTGAGCCGGGCGGCCTGGATCAATCTGTTTTTCATCAGTTTATGCGGGAAATGGTGATGCGGCAGCGACGGTATATTTTTTACATTATACTGGGGCCGGAATTTCACAGCCTTTATGATATGGAAGCCCTGGCCTACAGTGCCAATCTGGTGGTGGGGGAACAGGATCTTGATTATTTTGATATTATCCTTCACAAGGCCATCCCCAACTATGAGGCCCTGTTCGGGCCGTTCCTTGAGGAGCTTGACGGGTAACTCTCAGGTTGGAAAAAAAGACAGCTTTTCAAGAAGAAAAAGTTGTCTTTCAAAAAAAATTCTGGTAAAAGAATTATTTTTAATTGCTGCCCCATGGAGGGAAGCGAGGGAAGCAATTAAAAAATTTGTATGACTGCTGAGTGGAATGAACCGCTCAGTAGAGGAAATCTCATTCGTTACCCATGAAGGGGAGCGAAAAAACCTTTACATGACTGATGGTTGGAATGTACCGATCACCAGAGGACAAAAAAACCCATGACTGACAGTGGAACTCAGCCCGCAGAAGCGGCAGAAGAAAATGGTATGGAAGACATCAGCTTTGCTGAACTCTTTGAACAGGAAGACAACAACACGGTAATCAATGTTGGAGAGGTGGCCATCGGCACGGTGGTTGACCGCAATGCGGACGCACTCCTCATCGATGTCGGCGACAAGGCAGAGAGCTATATTGCCATTGGCGAATTTAAAACCGAAGAATTGGAAAAGCCGATCGAGGTCGGCGACCAGTTTGAAGTCTTCATAGAAAAGAGAAAAGAAGAAGGCGGGCTGCTACTGTCGCGTGAAAAGGCCATTGCCATTAAAGTCTGGGAAAAGATTGCCGCCATCCAGGAAGAAGACGGCACCATTGAGGGTCGCATCGATAACCGGGTCAAGGGCGGTATGTCCGTTGATATCGGGGTTCCGGCCTTTCTCCCCTACTCGCAGATTGATCTTCGTCCGGTCAAGGATCTTGATGCCCTTATCGGCGACACTTTTGAGTTCAAGATCCTCAAGTTCAACCGTAAACGCAACAACGTGGTTATCTCCCGCCGGGCTATTCTGGAGGAGGCACGAGCCGCACTGCGCGAGGAGATGCGTGCGACCTTGGAAGAGGGACAGACCATCCGGGGTGCTATTACCAATATCACCGATTACGGCCTGTTCATCGATCTGGGCGGCATGGACGGACTTTGTCATATCACCGACCTGTCCTGGGGCAGAGTTTCCCACCCCTCCAAGCTCTATGCTGTGGGTGAAGAGATTGAGGTCAAGATTCTCAAATATGATAAAGATTCCGACCGAGTCTCCCTGGGTGTCAAACAGCTCAAATCAGATCCATGGGAGCTGGTGCCGCAAACCTATCCAAAGGATGCCAGGATTACCGGTAAGGTTGTCTCCATCACCGATTACGGTGCCTTTGTCGAGCTGGAAGAGGGCGTGGAAGGGTTGGTGCATATCTCCGAGATGAGCTGGTCGAAGAAACCTCGCCACCCATCCAAGATCGTTGCTGTAGCTGAGGAAATTGCGGTTCAGGTACTCAAGGTTGAGGCGGAGACCAAGCGGATCTCCCTGGGCATGAAACAGTTGCTGCCCAACCCCTGGGATCTGGTGGAAGAGAGCTACCCCATTGGTGCGGTTATTGAGGGCAAGATTAAAAATATCACCGACTTTGGCATCTTTATCGGCATTGAAGAGGGAATAGATGGGCTGATCCATGTATCCGACCTCTCCTGGACCGAGCGGATCAAGCACCCGTCCGAGAAGTATGCCAAGGGTGAGGACATCCATGCGGTAGTCCTCAAGATCGACAAGGAAAACGAACGATTCTCCCTGGGTGTCAAGCAGCTTGAGCCAGATCCATGGCAGGCAGCTGTCAACAAGTATCCCACCGGTTCTATGATCGAGGGTGCCATTACCAATGTAACTGACTTTGGTGTCTTTGTTCAGCTTGAAGAGGGCATTGAAGGACTGGTGCATGTCTCAGAGATCAGCAGGGAAAAGGTCAAGACCCCCATTGGCATGTTTACTGTTGGTGATACCCTCAAGACCATGGTCATCAATGTCTCGGCAGACGACCGTAAGATCGGCCTGTCCCTCAAAGCACTTGAGGAAGATGCGGTGGTAGAGACCAGTACCACCTCCGACAGCACAGGTACTGGTGGTAAGAAGAAGGTGCAGGATACTGCGCCGTCCACCTTTGGCGACCTGTTGAAGGCGGCTGCCGGTTCTGAAGAAGAGTCGAACGAGGAAGAGAAGTAGGAGGCAGGAAGTAGGAAACAGCGACACCCCATGATACAGGAGTCACAAGAGTGATTCCTGTATCATGTTTCTGTAAAGCACAGACTACAAACAAAGGATACGATCATGCTCAAGCGTGAACTGGTGACTGAGGCAGCTGGACAACTGCAGGACTACTATAAGCAGGATATTGCCCAGGCACTTGATATTATTTTAGAGGAAATTACCCAGTCCCTGACCGAGGGGCGGCGGGTGGAGATACGCGGTTTCGGCAGTTTTTCGGTTCGCAAACGCAAGCCGCGCAACACCAAGAACCCCAAAACCGGAAAGATGATGAACATCCCGGAGAGAAAGACACTGCACTTCACTATGAGTAAGTCGCTCAAGGAAGTGCTTATCGAGGGGTGAGAAGTGAGGAGTGAGGAGTGAGGGGAGGCTACAAAAGTCCTTGCTCGCTTCTCATGCCTTTACCCTTCCATTTTTCACTTTACCTCACAAGAAAGGGGTAACATCCCCCTTACCTTCCCGCAGGATCTCAGGATAATCCGACACCAGTGAAATAACCGTTGAAGGGTCGGGAAAGACCTCGCCCCCGTCGATAATCAAATCCACCCGGCTGCCAAAGAGTTCATTGACATCCATGGCATCAATGACCGGCGCATCCCGTTGCTCCTCCACTGCACTGGTATTGAGGATTGGATTGCCCAGTTCCTCCACGATAGCCAGGCATATCTCGCATTCCGGTACCCGGATACCCACGGTTTTCTGTTTGGTGAGCATGATCTTAGGCACCAGCTTACTGCCGGGCAGTACCATGGTGTATGGGCCGGGCAGGTTTTTTCGCAGCATCCGGTAGGAATTGTTGTTCACATGGGCATACTGGCTGATATCCTTCAAGGAGGAGCAGAGAAAGGAAAAGGGTTTTTTCTTTGGTCGCTGTTTCAGTTGATAGACCCGCTTCACTGCCTGACGGTTAAAAATATCACAGCCCACCCCATACATGGTGTCTGTGGGGTAACAGATAACCCCGCCTTTTTTCAGGGTCTCGACCACCTTTGCAATCAGTCTGGGTTGGGGATTCCATGGATTTATTTCTATCAGTTGTGCCATTGTTTCTGTTCTCAGTCTTATTTATGCTGGTCAACTTTCATCAACCCTTCAGGAGTATCCTCATGAAGTCGCCTATTTTTCGAGCCTTTTTCAGGCTGGCCGACAGGCCGGGGGTGAAACTGAACTGACCCTGCCGCAGGCTGATAATTTTGTGTACAGCCTCCTGGTTTTTCAGTTTGTTATAGCGGGCGGATAATATTTCACCGTTTCGAAAGATAACCTGGCCTGAACCGTCTTCCAGCTCCAGCAGCAGTTTACCGGTTTTTTGATGCATGTGAAAAATCTGCAGTACCTCAGCAGGGGAAAGATGACCAAGCTGTCCGCTTATCACGACCTCTTCTTTGTCTTCTTCTATCTCTTCTCTTTTTTCTGTCTCTTTCATGCGGTTTTT
>DAOVTM010000133.1 GCA_030633145.1 Desulfobulbaceae bacterium | reverse complement strand
CGATGCCAGCAGGGTGGCAAGCATGTAGCCTTTTTTAAAAAACGAGGTTGACTTCCAGGCCCGGCGCAGGGTAACCCGCACGTCCCGGTCACAGAGTTCCACCGGAATGCCCAGTTTTTCTGCGGCCCTGGCCGCCGTCAATAGTTCCGCCCCGGGCTGGACACCTAGTTCACCGCCCAGTTTTTTCTGGTAGGAGGACAACACCAGGTTGACCAGCAGGGTGGAGAGCTGTTTCCTGCGGATGATCTGTTTCAGATCCAGGCTGTCCCACTGGCGTGGATTGTTGAGGGCAGTGAATCGCTTTTCGTCCAGCTCAATACAGACCACGTCCGGTTTTTCCTGTTCAATGACCTCTTCAACAAGATCAGCGGAGTGTTGTGAGATATGAGCGGTACCTACTAAGAGAATAGTTGTGTCGTTATGGGTTATAACGGCGACATCATCCGGGTATTGATGGGAGGGAAATGATGGTTCTTGCATGTTGTATAGATAAAAAAATGAAGCCGGTTTCATCCTCTGAAACAGTCTTCATTGTTTCAGGGATGAACGCTTTCGTGGCAGTGAGGTAAGAAGGTTGCGGGTCAGCTCTTTTTAATAACCAGCCTGGTACCCGGTTGCAGCTTATTATTGGGGAGGTGGTTCCAGCGCATTATATCCCTGGTTGATACCCGATATCTTCTCGCAATGGACCAGAGGGAGTCACCATTGCGTACTTTATAATAGCTGATTCCCTGCTCAATGGCATTGGCAGGTTTGCGTTTTTTATTATCCGAAAGTGATATAACTGCGCCTTCAATCTCATTGCCAGCAAGGTCGGCTACACTGCTGCCGCTTGCTGGTTTTGTTTTTTTGTTGTCAGCCTGGGTTGGAACAGAGGCTTCTTTCGCTGTTGGTGTGGAGATTTTGGCAACCGTAATGGTATGGGGTTGCATACTGTCGGCTGCTGCGTACTTGCTCTTACCGGTTGCTGTCAGGACAATAACCTTACTATCTTCTATCGCCGGAGCTTTTGCCTCTGGAACCGAGGCCAACTGCAAGGCTTCCCCGCCCTGGTCAACGTAAATGGCCAGTTGATGACCTGCCCGTATCCTGCGCACATTCTTGATGTCGTTCCACTCGACCAGCAGGGAGACTGGAATGTTATACTTCTTGCTGACTCTGGACAGGGTCTCACCCTGACCCAGTTCGTGCAAGATCATGCGCCCGTTGTTGGCCGCATAATAATCGCTGGTTGACTGCCCCTTTTTAAGGAGGACATATTTGGTGGAGGAGTAGGGAATACGCAGACGCTTCCCAGATTTCAGGCCGGAGCTGTCGAGCTTGTTGGCCTTGAGCAGGGTGGTCATGCTGATGCGGTATTTTTTGCTGATTCCGGCAAAGGTATCATTTTTCCGTACCTTATGGGTCTTGTATTTGGTAGTGACAATGGCATGAGCCCTGGGCAGGTTGGCAGCAATTTGATTGTGGCTGCCTTTGGGAATTCTCAGGGTATATGTACCCCGTTTGGGCGGAGCCTGATTTTTGCGCAGTTCGTTGTTCAGCTCGCGCAGCTTCTTGACCGAGGTCTTACCGCTGAGGGCAACCGCCTGCAGGTTGGTGCGTGAGGCTACCTCAATTTCATCATATTGCTCAGGTGTCTTATAGTTAATATCCGTAAACCCATAGGCTTCAGGGTCACGGGCAACGATGATGGCCGCAATCAGTTTGGGTACATACCGTTTGGTCTCCAGAGCAAGATATTTATGGTCTGCCAGCTCCCAGAAGGTTTCACATTTATATTTCTTCAAACCCCGTTCAATTTTACCCTCTCCGGCATTATAGGCGGCAACTGCCAGTTGCCAGTCGCCAAATCGTTCATACAGCTCACCAAGATAGGCTGCTGCTGCCCGGGTGGCCTTTTCAGGGTTTCGTCGTTCATCAACGTAGGAGTCAATGCGGAGACCATAATTACGACCAGTGGATCGGATAAACTGCCAGAGTCCAGCTGCATGGGCGTGGGAATAGGCAGAAGGATTGAAACCGGATTCAATCATGGCAAGATACAACAGATCCTGGGGAAGACCGGCCTTGTCCAGCTCCTCACTGATATACGGTTGGTATTTTGCCGAGCGTGCCAGCCACCGTTTGAAGTGACGACGCTGCTTGTTCTGGAACTGGTCGATATAAAAATCAACCTGTTTGTTACGGGTGATGGGGAAATTCAAGACTGCTGCCGGTTCCTCAGTTATGGCATCGGCTGCCTCTAACAGAGACATCTCAGCATAGTCACTGACGTTCCAGGCACCAAGATCTTCCAGGGCAGCAAGCTCTTCCTTGAGTTCCTGTTCTGATTCAACCGGGGAGAATTCTATCGCCTCCAAGGCATCATAATCCTCAGCCGCAAAACCCTCCGGGTTGTTGTTCAGGGATTGATTGGGATTGTTTGCCGTGTCCATCGGAGCACAGGCGGAAAAAAACAATGCTGTGAACAGCAAAAGGAAAAAATATAGACTAAATCGGATCGGTTTCATTGAAACTCCAGTAGTGTTACTATGAATAACTCGCTTGTAAGGTAGCAGATTTTTTATTGTTTTTGCTTATTGTCACTGAATATTGATGAGAAAAATTATTTTCTTAAATCTATTTACCATTAAAGTTGATTACTTTTCAAGGAAAAACATATTGTTGACAAATGTTCCCAGTTTGCGGTACAAGTAGCTGCGAAAATATCAACCAATGCAATGGACAATAGTTCAGTATCCTATATTCCAAAAACTATGCGCCTTTTTTTTAAAATTTTTGGTAGTCTCTTTTTTTTCCTGAGTACCCTGGCTCTGCTGGCTGTCGCAGCAGGCGGGTATGGGATCTATTATCTGGTGGTGGAAGAACCGTGTCCTGAGTTGGATCCTGACAGGATTTCCTCTATCCTGGGCAGGGAAAGCCCGGTCTATTACCGTGACGGCGAGAATAAAATTGGTGTCCTTTTTCAGGATTTTCATCGTCAGTATTTGGAGTATGAGCAGATTCCAGAATCCTTTATCAATGCCATTGTCGCAGCGGAAGACCGCCAGTTTTTCATCCATTACGGGATTGATTTTCCCGGTATTGCCAGAGCCATGATCGTTAATTATAAGGCCGGGCGTATTGTCCAGGGTGGCAGCACCATCTCCCAGCAGACCGTAAAAAATCTCTTCAAACGATCCGCCCGCAGTGCCAGTGACAAGTACAAGGCCAAGCTCAATGAGCTGCTCTATGCCCTCCGCTTGGAGTACCGCTATTCCAAGGAAGATATCCTCAAGTTTTACTCCAACCAGTTTTATGTCAGCGGCAATGGGCACGGCCTGGGGGTTGCGGCACGTTATTATTTTAATAAGGAACCCATGGAGTTGTCCCTGCTGGAATCTGCCTTTATCGCCGGCTCGGTCAAGCAGCCGAATTATTATAATCCCTTTATCAAGAAAAATAAGGAGTCGGCCCGCAAGGCACAGGTCAGGGCTGAACAGCGGGCCGCCTATGTGCTGGGTCAGATGCTGGTTGCCGGTAAAATTACCAGGGAAGAACACGATGCGGCAGTGGAGCGTGATATCGTCTTTAACCGGGGCAGAACCAGTTTTGCCCTTAATACGGTCATGGATCTGGTCAAAGACGGGTTGGCAACCGATGTGGTCAGCAAGGCCATGGACAGGCATGGTATCAGCAATATTTCTACCTCCGGTGCCAGGATCATCACCACCGTTGATAAGGAGTTGCAGGCAGATACTCTTTACAGTCTGCGTACGGAACTGTCTCGCCTGGATGTCCGTTTACGGGGCTATGACCGGAAAGAGGTGCAGGAAGAATATGCGGCCCTGCGTTACCGGGGAGACTCTGAACTGCGGGAAAAGGCCTTTGTCTTTGGCACAGTGGAGAATGTTGATACCTCTGACCCGCAATCTCCGGTTATAAGAGTGGGATTTGGTCCCCAAAAATCGCCTGGTTATATTGACCGGGATGGACTGGAGCAGATGCTTGTTGCCCTGGTCAAGTATCGTAAACAGAAATGGGAAAAACCGAAAAAAAAAGATCTGGCTGAACTGCTTTCCCGTATCCATGCGGGTGACAGGATTTATTGCGCTGTCAGGGAGCTGGATCTCTTTGATGAGACCCCGACCCTGGACATGCATAAGTTTCCCAAGATTCAGGGTGCGGCTCTGGTCATGCAGCAGGGGATGATCCGGGCCATGGCCGGCGGTATGGAGAACCGTTTTTTCAACCGGGCCGTGACTGCCAAACGTTTGATGGGTTCAACCTTTAAACCTTTTCTCTTTAGCGCTGCCCTCCAGTTGGGCTGGTCCAGTATTGACCGACTTGATAACCGACGCAACCTCTTTGTCTTCATGGGACAGCCTTATTTTCCCCGACCGGATCACCACTCACCCTTTACCTTTGTCTCCATGAGCTGGGCCGGGGTTAAGTCGGAAAACGTGGCTGCTGTCTGGCTCCTCTATCATCTGACCGATCAACTGACTGAACCCAGGCTGGCCGAGGTGGCTGGCTGGCTGGATATGGCACCCAGGAAATTTCAGGGTCGGTCTGAGAGTTACCAGCGTTTTAAAGAACGGATGCGTGATCGGTTCGGTATTCGGGTTACCCGGAATACCCTGGATCGAGCCGCTTATGACCGAGCCGTGAAGAATATGGAAGCGGATTTTCTCTTTGATGATCGGGCCGGAGAGTACCTGCAGTGGAAGAATATGCCGTACGGTCTTGCCTTTGACAAGTATAGAGCGTTACAGCGTAAGGGACTCGCTGGACCCAAGCTCAAGGCATGGCAGCGCAATGAATACCATTGGCGACTTGGCAAGCTGCCGCGTAACTATCTTGAGCTGGTGCGGGTGCAGGAGCAGTTGCTGCAGTATCGTCGCTATCTCAGCTCCCTGAGCCGTCAGACCATGGATCCTCTCTCCTATTTTGATACTGCCTCCATTGGCCGTCCCGAGGGGGCATTTGTCCGGGATCAGGAGGGCAGACTCATCTTTACCCGCTCCAGTCATTTGCGGGAGGATTGGCAACTGGTAACGGAAATGGATCTCCGTGACGAACTGGCAGGGTTGTTTCCGGGTGAGGAGAACGAGTTCTGGCAGGGTATCTGGCTTGAGGGGCATGTCCGCTCCTCCTCCCTGACCCTGGTGCAGGAACAGACCAGACTGGAGCGGGAGAAATTGGCAGCCGTGAAGCCCTATTCCATGACGACCCTGGCCTCGGTCAGTGATTACCGGGTTATGCTCGGCCTGCAATACCTGATCCGACTAGCCCGTGAGGCCGGGATTAACTCCAGTGATCTTGATCCGGTACTCTCCTTTCCCCTGGGATCTAATGTTGTTTCCCTGCTGGAGACGGTTCGGATGTACGAAACCCTGGTGACCGGGAACCGCTACGATGCCTTGGAGCTGGACGGCTTTGAGGAGGTGGATATGGAACCGGAAGACCAGGATGGTTTGGCCGTTATTGATCGGATTGAAGACGCAGAGGGGACGATTATCTATTCCCGACAGACTACAGCTGTCCCGGTTCTGGATATCCAAACCAGTTCAGCGTTAAGTTCCATCCTGCAGAATACCGTCCATTACGGTACCGGACGACATGCCTGGAAAACAGTACGGCTGCACAGTGATAATGACGAACGAGAAAAGAAACTGGCTGCCCACAACCTGGCCCTGCCTCTGATGGGAAAGACCGGAACTGCCAATGATTATCGTAACGCCGCCTTTATGGGCTATGTCCCCATTGGGGCCAGTATTGAAAAAGGGGTTCTTGCCCTCCATACCGGTTATACGGTCGGGGTTTATACCGGCTTTGACAGCAATGAACGACTGGTGAAGGGATCAACCCATATCAGTGGTTCCCAGGGGGCTTTGCCGACCTGGAGTAAAATTGCCGAGGCTCTTTTTAAAATGGAAAGAACAGCTGATCAGCTGATTTTGCCTGACAAGGGTACCTCCAGTATTGGACTTCAGTATCCCGATAGCGGTCAAATGTTTGTACCGGTGAATTATAAGGGTGGTGGAGTTGTCTTGGAAGGGCAGGGGGCTGCCCATTCGCTTGTCCCCCCTCTGCAACCGGTTGTTCTCAGCTATGGACAGGTAGGAGCCGGGAACCGGTTTGAGCCGGAACGGACTTTTCGTCCCTTCTGGCAGAATCAGCAATGAACCGGAAGCCAGAAGCCAGAGGACAGAAATCAGAAAAATTTATATGGTCATAATGTTTTTTTTCTGGTGGCTGGAGATGTTGTTTAACTGATTGAAATAGCAGTGTTTCTGTCGCCATGTCCTTGCCGTGGAAAGAGGTTTCGATGATTTTATTTTTTTCTTCATTTGACAAAATCGACAGGATGCAATTAAATATATCTTTTTAAACATGATCCGTTCCTAAACATTCTAATATTTAATTTTTGAAATATGCAGTCTCATTCTTGTTCCCTTTTTTCTGATAACGGTCGGCGGTTGTGTCTGCTGCTCTGTGTCTTGGCACTTTCTCTTTCCGGCTGTATTGAAAAGAAAATCGTTGACCCGTATCCTGGTCATCCCCCGGTACAGCCACCCCCGACAGTATCCGGGAACTTAGCTGCCAGTCAGACCAACTATGCCCGTGCGGTGCTGATGCCTGCGCTGGCCAGGGTTAGTGAACGTATTTCTTCCTATGATCGGAAGGCTGGTCGCTGGCAGCAGCTGAGTACCGGCGGATCACAGGTCATTACTCCTGATCAGGTAGGGCGGATAAATAGCTGCCGCAGCAGGGCAGATGACCTGCGGGACGGGTATAAGAGGCTGCACAGTCAACTACTCGCACATCAGTCTGTTGAGGGTTCCAGAACACTGGTTACAGTTACTTTACCCGCTTATGAGCAGAAGGATATCGCCTATCTTGAGGGAGGTTGTTCGCAGCTGGTTCTTGAATTGACCACTGCGCCAGTTCAGCAGCAGCCGCTGGCAGCGGTATCAGCCTCTGATACCACCATCACTTCGGCCCTGCAGGCGGGAGAGTATCGCCGGGTTATCAGTTCGTATGAGGCAAAACCCTCTGGAGTACAACCCGATAACAACGCTGTATTGAGCTATGGGCTTGCCCTGATCAAGTCGGGTCGTGAAGAGGAAGGGCGCAGGGTTCTCAGGGATCTGTTGACCAGGGTTCGCGCCCAGGGACATGGACACTGGGAGTTTGAAATCCTGCAGCTACTGGCTGATTTGAATTTTGGACTCAAGAATTTCCCTGCGGCTCGAACCAGGAATCAGGAGATAAACCAGTCATACAACACCTTGAGCAGACAAAATGAAAAGGCTGCCCGGCAGTTGGTGATCCTTGATTCTGTCCATAACCGGGGTGAAGAAGTCCGGGCATATTCAGCTCTGGTGCTTGGTACACTGGCGTGGAATCCGGCACGGGACGGGTTTACGGTTGTGCAGCAGGCTCAGTCATTTCAGCAGCGTTTCCCCGGCTCAGGACTCTCAGGAAATGTTGCAGAGCTGACCAGTCAGGCCAATGAGGATGCGGAGCAGTGGTTTAGCGGCCTGCTCATCCGGGCTGACCGACTGAGTGCTGTTGAGAGAAATCAGGAGGCGGTACAGTCCCTTGAACGGGTACCTTTGGATATTCTGCCCATGGCAAAGCAGGATATTCTCAAGAAGAAAATTGATTCACTGACCGCCGCCGCAGCCGGTCGTCCCGACAGACCGTATGCAGGACAAGAGGTAAATGATCAGCCTCTGGTACAGGATAGTGAAGCGGAAGTAACTTCCCCAGGTCATGTTGCAGTTACGGCATTGCAGGAAAACTGGGATCAGGGTATAGTGTATATGCAGAGCAAGGAGTATGATCAGGCGATTCAGCTTTTTACCGCTCTGCTCAATACTTCTTATGGGGCCAGGGCTGAAAGGCAGATCAAGGATGCCTCTCGGCTGGCAGCCAAAGAGGATCGGGTCAAGGCAGCAAAGCTGTTTAAGCGCGCCGATATGACTGCTGATGCAGAGGGCAGAAGACAACTGCTCCTTGAGTCTCGGGTCATGCTGGAGGGAATTTTGCAAAAGTATCCCCAGGCAGGTCTTGAAGAGAAGGTGAGGCGCAATATTCAACGTATTGATCAGGAGCTGGCTGCTATAGAGCAGATCTAGAGCAGACCGCAGTTACTGGCTCATTAATGTAATAATGGAACTGGAAGATTACTAAAGAAGATTCGGGATAATTTAACTTACAGGAGTTGTGGGATGAACAAGAATCAGATTATAGGAGTGTTGGCAGCTCTCTTGGTACTGGCATCGCTGTGGGGGCAGGTTGGTAACAGGAGTGGTAAAGAGACTGTGCAGGAGTTGCATGACCTGGAAACAGAGCTGACTCAGGCCAGGGATGAGGCAGCCAAGAGTCATGCCGCAGTTCAGGTCAAGTCTAAAGAACTGGCAAATGCTCAGGAGATGATCAGTAAACAGGCTAAGAAAGGGCGTGAAAAACTGGTCGAACTGCGCAAAGCCAGCAAGGCTCTAGAGGCAACTCTGTCAAAGCGTAATTCTGTCATCGCCGCCCTTGAGGTTGATCTGGACAAGCTGGCAAAAGAAAAGAAGCACCTGCTTGAGCGGGCATTGCGGATGAAAAAACGTCATGGAGAAGGTTCCGAGGATCTGATTGCCAAGTTTGGAGCTATGGAAAAGGCACTGGCAGAGAACCAGACATTGCTTGCTCAGAAGGATGAAGAACTGGCAACCGCTGCAAAGGCAGTCGAGGATGCCCAGGCCAGTGGTAATACCGCTGACCAGAAAGTAATCATCATGGAGCTTGAGGAAAAACTTGGCCAGGCTGTTGTCATTATTGAGGATCAGCAGGCTCAAATTGCGGCGCAGCAGGCTAAGATGGATGAGCAGGATAGCGAGGCTGCCCAGGCAGCCCTTGCCGCAGCAGAGGGTGAGGCTCAGGCAGCAGAAGCAACCGCAAATGAAGCCGCCGGTAAGTTGACACGGATAAGTATTGAGTATGAATCTCTCCGTGCCCAGGTCATCGGACTGGAAAAAATTGTTGAGGAGAAGAATGCCACCATTGAGGAGACCAGTAATGAGCTGGACAACTGGAAGGTGAACATGAAGGTTCTCCTCGGCAGAATTGCTGACCAGGAAGATACCATGCAGGAGATGAAGGAAGAGAGTTATGGGCTGGTTAAAGAACTGGCAGCTAAAAACCAGGAGCTTGCCGACCTGAACGAACAGCTGATTCAGACTCCGGTTCAGTAGTAAAACATCTGCCGGGGCGTAAGCCCTTTCAGGCAAACAAGAAGGCTCAGGATGTGCAGGTTGTTTTATCTGTGCGGATATCCTGAGCCTGTTGCTTTTCAGAAACCAGAAAACAGAATCCGGATGCTGCAATCGTTTAGTTATCTGCAGGTGACGCAGTTTTTGCTGGATTATATTTGCAGTACCTTACCGGCTCTTTGCCAGAGCCTGGAATAGGGCATGGACTCTCTGTCCTCTGGTTTT
>DAOVTM010000210.1 GCA_030633145.1 Desulfobulbaceae bacterium | reverse complement strand
GTAGGCGTGTACCCCGTTGACCCCGTGATACTGTTCCACAAACCGCTCTACGGTTTCCCGATTGGTATCACAGATGGTATGTAACGCATCGAGAGTGTGAAAGTTGCGGACAAGATTCTTTCCCCAGTAACCGGTTCCTACGACTGCTATGTTTTTAGTGTTCACTCGCTCACCTTTCATCATCAATGGTGCGCAGAACGCACCCTACTTTCCATTTCGTCATTTGACATTCCATGTTCGACATTCGACATTTGCTTTCCATCGTTCAGATAGGTAAGCGAAGACTCCAGAGGGCTGGACTCCTACAACAGCAGTTGTCCAATTTCATCCCCCTCAAGACCGATAACTACAATAGATGCTCGGTTTGCCGCCGCAACCATGGCCTCACGGTCAAAAAGCAGCGACTGCCCTGCCTCAACAGCCAACACAGAACCTTTGACCGCTGCAAGAGTCTCAACGGTCTTGACCCCGGTCGCAGGAAGGTCAAAACGAAAGTCCTGGCCAGGTTTTTTCAATTTGACCACCACTGCGCCGGAACCGGACAGCTTTCCCCCCCTGGTAATGGTCGCGTCAGTCCCCTCCATAGCCTCCACCGCCAGTACGCTTCGCTCCCGCACCACCACACACTGACCAATATCGAGACGACCGATCCCCTGACCAATCTCCCAGCCAAAACGGATGTCTTCAAGCTGTTCTCTATTGGGTTTCTTTCGGGTCAGCACCCCCTTGGGAAAAAAGAGGTGTTCAAGGTAACATGTGGAGGCAAGCACCTGAATATTCTCTTCCTCCAGAACTCCGGCAACAGCCCGCAAAATTGCGTCATCCATACGACGGTCGATTTTGTTCCAGAGGGTCAGCCCCTTCAGGTCTGGGAGAATATCCTTAAAGATACGAGATTTGGTAATGGTGCCACAGAAAACGGTCTCTTGAACGCCCTGCTGCTTAAAAAACTTGATAATCTTACCCAACTGACCCAGTTTCACCCAGCAGGCGGCATTGACCTGACCTTCAAGTTCCAGGGCAGTCTCGTTATGGTGGCAGATAGCTGCAACGGTGCGTCCACGTTTCCTGGCCGCATCGGCAAAGAGGAGGGGAAACTGGCCGCCACCGGCTATGAGTCCTATTGGAGAAGTCATCTTAATAGTTGAGAGTTGAGAGTTGAGAGTTGAGAGTTGAGAATGGATAACTATCAACTATCCACTATCAATTTTCAACTATTCAACTCTCAACTATTCAATTCGTTTCACCACGCCCCGCTTACTATTTTGAAAAAATTCCACCATAACCTGTACTTCTTTACTGTCAGGAAACCGCTGTTTGGTCTCAGCCAGGGCCTCTTTCACCAAGACCTGGGGAGAAGAGCGGAAGATAATTTTAAATGCCTGGTCAATACAGCTGATAGCCTCCTTGCTCACCCCATTGCGACGCAGACCGATCTTGTTGATACCGGCAATGCGCATCCTGTTCCTGATGCCGGTCAAGATCACATAGGGGGGGACATCCATGGATATCCCGGACATGCCTCCGATATATGTATAGGCTCCAATTCGACAGAACTGATGTACCGCAACCAGCCCACCGATGTTCACATGATTGCCGATCTCCACATGCCCGGCCAGGGTGGCAACATTGGCCATGACCACATAGTCGTGCAGGATACAGTCATGGGCCACATGGCAATAGGCCATCAGTAGATTCCCATTGCCGATGACAGTCTTGCCGTTTCCATCGACCGTACCCCGGTGAATGGAGACATATTCACGGATTTGATTATTATTACCGATAACAAGTTCTGTTGGTTCATCGTTATAATGTATATCCTGGGGCGGCGTACCGATGGAGGCAAAAGAACCAATATGATTATTGTTGCCGATACTGGTGTAGCCGGAGATCACCACATGGGGATCAATGACCGTGTCCGCACCAATGATGACATTGGCTCCCACTACAGAGTAGGCTCCGATGGAGGCTGTTGTGTCGATTTTTGCCCCGGAATCAACCACGGCAGTAGGGTGAATGTTCATTACTTTTTTACACCTTCCTCAAGAAAACGACGCAAGTAACTGCGCCTCAGTAACCAGGTCATCGCCTACATAGGCTTTTCCGGACATCTTAGTTATCTTACCCTTCTGCTTGATCAGTTCCAGTTTGAGAATCAGTTGATCACCGGGCCGCACAACCTTGCGAAAGCGTACCTTATCCAGGCCAGCAAAAAAGACCAGCTCTCCCTGCCTGTCTTCATTGGATAGATAGGCCAGTACCGCCCCTGCCTGGGCCATACCCTCAAGGATCAGTACCCCCGGCATAACCGGTTCACCGGGAAAATGTCCCTGGAAAAAGGGTTCCCCCATGGAGACATTTTTCAGGCCGGTAATTGATTTACCAGGATCAATATCAAGGATTCGATCTAACATGATAAAGGGATAGCGATGGGGCAGCAGGTCAAGGATGGCCTTGATATCCATCTGCTCTATCCGGTTTTCTTCACTCATTTTTGTTTTCTCCGTCGTTTCTTTGAATTCTTTTCCTAACACCCTCACACCTCACACCTCACCCTCTTTTAGCTCATCCAGCTCTTTACGCAACCGCCGGATCTCTTTGACCATCTCCGGCAGCCGAGCAAAGGAAACAGAGGCCCGTCCCCATTTTTTTACATCAATGGCCGGAACACCGCCCACAACAGCACCCTTTTTCAGGTTGGTGTGTACCCCGCCCAGGGCTGCGACCATTACCCCGTCATCGAGATGTATATGTCCGCCAACTGCGGCACGGGCTGCCAGTACCACGTTCCGTCCCAGGGTGGAACTGCCGGCAATCCCTGCCTGTCCCACCACAATAGAGTTTTCACCTATCACACAGTTATGTCCCACCATTACCTGATTGTCAATCCGTACCCCGCTCTTGATCCAGGTAATGCCGAAGGCGGCTCGATCCACACAGGTGTTGGCCCCTATCTGCACCCCATCGTCCAAACGGACAATACCGACCTGGGGTTTGGAGACATGATTGCCGGTGGCAGGATCAGTGGCAAAACCAAAGCCGTCACTGCCGATCACAGCACCATGAAAGAGTTTTACCCGACTGCCGAGAATACAGCCTTTTGCGACCACAGCGTTAGCATACAGGACAGAGTCTTCACCAATCTCAACATCGTCACCAATCATAACCCCCGGCTCAATGAGTACCCGCTCGCCAATACGAACCCGGTTACCGATAGAGACCAGAGGGCCGATGGAGACCTGGTCACTGATTGTACACCCTTCACCAATAACCGCCCCTGGATGAATACCAGTTGCCTGAAACTCCTCTGCGAGAAGAAAGGAATGGATTATTGCCGAGGCCAGATCAGGATTTTCCACCCGGATCAGGGGCAGGTCAGCCAGCTCAACATCTTCCGGCACAAGAGAAGCGGAAGCATTGGTTTCGGTCAACTGTCCTGCCAGCTTACTGTTGTTGATAAAGGTCAGCTCCCCTGCTGATGCCAGTTCAAGACTGTTAAAACCGTTGATAACAAGCTGCGCGTCACCACGCACCGTGCCGTCAACAAGGGCTGCCAGTTCTTCAAGGGTTGCTGTTTGCATTTTTTCTCTGTGTCCTCTGTGATCTCTGTGGTGAAAAAAATTTTGAAAAGACTATAGCGTATTTATCCTTTCGGGTAAAGAAAAACAGACCTGCGCCGCTCATCATATTCAGTTAGTTCCTCTTGCCAGGCATGTTCAAGTTCTTGAATTTTTATCCCCTGCTCCAAGGCTTTGCGTACCTTCTGATCTCCGAGAATCATATCCATGGGCAGTTTCTCATACTCATACTCGTAAGGAGGAGCCTTGTATGCAAACCCATCAGGGTATAAGTCCATCAAAATCTGCAACAGCCTCAGGCTGAGCCGATAGGAAAAAAACAGCTCTGGTCGGGTAACATGGAGATGAAAGCCAAAACAGGTCTGTCCGACCCACTTACCCGAAGTTGGTTCAAAGGCAATGGGTCTGAGTATGCAGCTGGTAAAATCATCTGCAGACATAAGCTCCAATACCTGCCCGGTATCAATGAACGGTGCGCCCACCAGCTCAAAGGGCAGTGTGGTTCCCCGTCCCTCGGAGATATTGGTTCCCTCCCAGATCACCTGTCCCGGATAGACCAGGGCGGTGAGCGGAGAGGGCATATTGGGCGATGGAAAGACCCAGGGGAAACCAGTGTCGACAAAAAACATCTCCCGCTGCCAGCCCTGCATGGGTATTACATCCAAGTCTGCATCGATTTTCATCTCCCGGTTGCACAACAGTGCCAGCTCTCCCATGGTCAGGCCATGCCGCATGGGAATGCTATGCAGACCAACAAAGGAGCGACAAGTCTCCTTCAGGAGGTTGCCCTCAATAAGTAGCCCACCCACAGGGTTGGGTCGATCAAGAATGACCACTTTTTTACCGGTAGCCGCTGCCGTTTGCAGACAATACAGCACGGTCCAGATAAAGGTATAGACTCTGGTACCCACATCCTGCAGATCAATGAGCAGAATGTCAATTTCCGCAAACATGGCAGGGGTCGGCCTGCGGCTCTCTCCATAAAAGGAAAAAACAGGCAGACCGCTGACCTGATCCGTGCAATGGGAGGACTCGATCATGTTATCCTGTTTTTCACTGAAAAAACCGTGCTGGGGCGAAAACAGACAGCTCAAGCAACCAGGAAATGCCTGCTGGATAAGGTCACGACTATGGGCAAAATGACGATCCGTTGATGCCTGATTACAGAGCAGCCCGAGCCGTTTACCCGCCAGATAGGTCGGCGGATGAACAATAAGCTCTTCAATCCCTATGGATATCCTGCAGCTACTCAACGGTCACACTCTTGGCCAGATTACGGGGCTGATCCACATCACATCCCAGCCGGTTGGCAATCTCATAGGAGAGTAGCTGGGCGGGTATAGTATAGAGCAGAGGGTTGAGATCTTCAAGTACCTCGGGCATGAACAGGACATTATCGGTCAGGGTGGTCAGGTGATGATCCCCCTCAGTGCCGATGAGGAGAATACGCCCCTGCCGCGCCTTAATCTCCTCCACATTGGATACTGTTTTTTGATAGACCGCATCCTGCGGCACTAGAGCCAGCACCGGCATATCCTTATCAATCAGGGCAATGGGGCCGTGCTTCAGCTCCCCTGCAGCATAGCCCTCGGCGTGGATATAGGAGATCTCCTTCAACTTCAAAGCCCCCTCAAGGGCGATGGGGAAATTCAAACCCCGACCGACAAAGAGAAAATCCCTGGCAGTATAAAAATCTTCAATCATAGTCCGAATTCTCTTCTGCAGCACCGGCAGGATGGTCTCAATGGTGGCGGCAATATCAATCAATGCCCTGCCCAATTGCAGCCGCACTTCCCGATCCATGGTGCCGCGCACCTGCCCCAGATACAGAGTCAGGAGAAAGAGAGCCGACAACTGACTGGTAAATGCCTTGGGGGAGGCCACACTGATCTCAGGCCCGGCATGGGTATAGATGACTCCGTCCGCCTCCCTGGTCATGGTGGAACCTACCACATTGCAGATGGTGATCACCCTTGAACCTAATGAGGAAGCCCGCCGGATACCGGCCAGGGTGTCAGCGGTCTCACCGGACTGGGAAATGGCAATCGTCAGTACCCGTTCATTCATCAACAGGCTCCGGTAGCGAAACTCCGAGGCAATATCCACATCCACAGGAATACCTGCCCATTTTTCAATCCAGTACTTGGCTACCAGAGCCGCATGCCAGGAGGTACCGCAGGCCACCAGGGCGATACGCTCAATATTTTTTACTTCCTTATCTGTCAGGCCAATCTCCGGCAGCTGAATCATGCCGGTATCAGGGAACACCCTCCCCTTGACCGTATCAATGATTGCCTGGGGTTGCTCATAAATCTCCTTGAGCATAAAATGTTTATAGCCCGCCTTTTCCGCCATGGCGGGATTCCAGTCGATCCGGGTGGGCAGTTTTTCCAGGCTGGCTCCGTCCTCTATATCCATGATCGAATAACTGCCCTTTTCCAACAGCACCAGCTCGTTATCATCAAGAAAGATTACCTCTCTGGTAAAGGGCAGCAGAGCCGGGATATCCGAGGCCAGGTAGCAGGCATCCTCACCCAAGCCCATGACCAGAGGACTCTGGTTACGCGCTCCAATCAGCTTGTCCGGTTCTCTGGCCCACATCACGCCCAGGGCGTAGGAACCCTCCACCCTGGCCAGAGCCTGTCGAACAGCAGCAACCAAGTCTTTTTCCAGGTATTTTTCGATGAGGTGAGCCAGCACCTCGGTATCTGTTTCAGAGGAGAAGATGTGTCCGTCAGCGAGCAGTTCCTCTTTCAGGCTGGAGTAATTCTCAATGATGCCGTTATGCACCACCACCAGCTCGCCGGTGCAGTCGGAATGGGGATGGGCGTTATCCTCATTGGGAACCCCGTGCGTAGCCCAGCGGGTATGACCCAGGCCAGTATGACTGTCTGTACCAATGATGTCGTCCACCTCTTTTTCCAGGTTTGCCAGTTTACCGGCAGCGCGATACTTGACAATTTCCCCATCCATCTGATAGACAATACCCGCTGAGTCATAGCCCCGGTATTCCAGACGGCGCAGCCCCTCAAGGAGGACAGGGACAACTTTTCTTGAACCGGTGTAGCCAACTATTCCACACATAATAAATTTCTCCTTCCCTCTAAAATCGATCCTCAAAATACGGCTTCAGTACTTCAGGTAGGGCAACCGTACCATCTTCCTGCTGATAATTCTCCAGAACCGCCAGCAGGGTACGACCCACGGCCAGGCCGGAGCCATTAAGGGTGTGAACCAGGGCAGACTTTTTCTTCCCCTGGGGGCGATAGCGGATACCGGCCCGGCGAGCCTGAAAATCAAGAAAGTTGGAACAGGAAGATATCTCCCGATAACTGTTCTGACCGGGCAGCCACACCTCAATATCATACGTTTTTGTTGCAGAAAACCCCAGGTCACCGGAGCAGAGGTTCACCACCCGGTATGGCAGCTTAAG
>DAOVTM010000446.1 GCA_030633145.1 Desulfobulbaceae bacterium | reverse complement strand
CGTCTGGATGACTCGGTGGAGGTGACGGGTATCAGATCCGTGCATGGGGGCGATCAACTTTCTGATTCGCCGGTGATCCATTTCAGCTCCAGAGGGTATGTTGACAAGACGGTCATTCACCTCGCAGACGAGGATGGAGAGGAGATAAGTATCTTCCTCTCTCCCTTTCTCGGGGTCTCCAGGGTGGTGGAGGGACGAGCCGCACTGGATGATTTCACCTTTTCTCTTTCTGACAACTGATGCAGACCTGGCAAAGAAAAATCACAGCCGATGCCTCCGGCTTTACCCTGCTGGAGGTGATGATTGCGGTGGCTATTATCGGGATCTCCTTTGTCTCCCTGCTGGGGGCGCAGTCGCAGAGCATCTCCATTGCAGAGATCTCCCGCTTTGAGACTATAGCCTCCATGCTGGCTCGGCAGAAACTCGCTGAAATCCAACTCAGCAACTTTGAGGATCTCTTTGGTGACAGCGGTGATTTTGAAGATGACTTTGCCGACTATCACTGGCAGAGTGAGATTACGGAGCTGGGCGAAGATGAGATCGGCATTGAGGGCGCAGACGGAATGCTCAAACAGGTCGATCTGATTGTGAGTAGGGGAGAGGATGAGGACATGGTCTTCCAGATCCGTACCCTGTTCATGGCAGCCATTGAGGGGAAAAAGAAGTGAGGTCTCAAGGGGTGCATAAGTCAGTTGGCGCAGACAGCGGATTCACCCTGATGGAAATCATGCTTGCCATCCTGATCCTGGGTATGGTGGTAGCCATGGTCTCGGTTTCCCTTTCCGGTTCCATCAACGTGATCGAGGCCACCATGGATCGGGGCGAGCTTTATTACCGAGCCCAGATCGCCATGGAGCGTATCTCCGAAGACCTGACAGCTACGGTGCTGCCTGCAAATGTAGAGTTCATCGGCAAAGGCGAAGAAAATGATGACGCAGTGCTGCTCTCCTTTGCCTCCATGGCTCATCTGGTTTTTGATGTGGAGAATGGCAAGCCGGGCATGGGTATTATCCGTTACGGCCTGCAGCCGGATGAGGAGGAGAGTGGTCAGTTGTTGCTTCTGCGCAGTGATACCCTGTGTCGTCCCACGGAAGAGGGTGCGGAACTTGAAGAGGAAGAGACTGCCTTTCTCCTCTCTGATCGGCTCCGTTCGGTGAAATTTGCTTTTCTTGACCGGGAAGGGGAAACCCTTGATTCCTGGGACAGTACGGTCAGGGAAGAGGATCTGGATGAAAAAAAACGACAGCTTCCGGCTGCGGTTTCCTGCACCCTGGAGTACTGGCTTGACATGGAAGAGGAAATCAGTATCATTTTTCAGAGTACCTTTGTTTTGCCTGTTGGTTTGATCCAGCCTGAAGAGGAGGACAAGCCGTGAGGGGTTCTGACCAGCGTGGCATGGCTCTGATTTTGACCCTGCTGACGATATCTTTTTTGGTTGCGGTTACGGTGCATCTGGGCAGTACTGTCAATTGGCAGATGCAGGCATCTGCCAATCAGAAGAACATTGTTCAGCTTGATGCCATGCTCCTGTCCGGCCTTAACCTGGCTCGTGCCGCCCTGCTGGCCGATCAGCAGGAGAATGAGTTTGACTCCGGGTTTGATAGCTGGGGGGAGTTTGACTCGGAAATTCTTGCAGAGCTGTTCGGCTCCATGGGTAAGGTAGCGGTAAGGGTTGAGGATATGTCCGGCCTGTTGCAGGTGAACAGCCTGGTTTTGAGTGAGGCAGAAAAGAAAAAACGGGAAAAAGAGGCAAAAAAGAAAAAAACTCCGCCTGGAAAAAAGAAGAAAAAAGAGAAAAAGAAAGATTTAGAAAAGTTACAGCGGGAAATGTGGAAACGATTCCTCCTCCCGGACAAAGGTGCTGTGACAAGTACGGAAGAAGAGCGGGATGAAGAAACCGTGCAAGCCCTGTTGGATGCCCTGGCTGACTGGTTGGACGAGGATGACGATGAACGGGATAACGGAGTGGAGCTGAGCCATTATTCCAGCCAGAAGCCCTCATACGCACCGGCCAACGGGCCAATTCTTTTTCTCGAAGAGCTGCTGTTGATTAAGGACTGGGATAAAAAATTGTTGTACGGTGACAAGGATAAACCGGGTATCATCCAGTATCTCACTCCGGGCAGCTCAGAGGGCAAGATCAATATTAACATGGCTCCGGCCAAGGTGCTACAGGTTCTCCATGAGGAGATGACCGAGGAACTGGCAGAGGATATAATTGAATTCCGCCAGGATGAGGAGAATGAAGAAGCCCTGGCCGAGCCGACCTGGTATAAAAAGGTCAACGAATTTCCCGGAGATATTATCTTTGAAGAAGAGCTGGTCACCATCAGCAGTAATACCTTTAAGATTATTGTCCATGCGGAAATAGCAGGGTTGCGCCGAACAGGCGAGGGAATTATTCTTCGCCTTGACAATCAGGAGCAGGAACTGGTTTACTGGAAGGTTGAATAGTTATCCGCAGATTACGCAGATTCACGCAGATATTTATTTTACTTTTTATCTGCGTCATCTGCGTAATCTGCGGATAAAAAACAAGAGGAAGATCAATGAACACAAAGATGATAGCCCCCTCAATCCTGTCAGCGGATTTTTCCCGATTAGGCGATGAGATCCGGGCAGTGGAAGCAGCAGGCGCAGAGGTAATCCATGTCGATGTCATGGACGGCCATTTTGTCCCCAACATCACCATCGGACCCTTGGTAGTGGATGCTGTGCACCAGGTGACCGATCTGCCTGTGGATGTTCACCTCATGATCACAGAGCCGGATCGGTATTTGAAAGATTTTGCCGATGCTGGTGCGGACTGGATTACCGTCCATGTGGAGGCATGTACCCACCTGCACCGAACCCTGAGCTATATCCGTGAGTTGGGGAAAAAGGCGGGTGCGGTTCTCAATCCGGCCACCCCGCTCACCAGCCTGGCCTATGTCCTGGAAGAGGTTGACCTGGTCATGCTGATGAGTGTCAATCCCGGCTTTGGAGGGCAGTCCTTTATTAAATCGACCCTGCAGAAATGTTCCGGCCTGCGCGCCATGCTGGACAAGGCCAATCCCGGGGCTGGTATTGAGATAGATGGGGGTATGAGTCCGAAAACCATTAAGGCCATGGCCGAGGCCGGGGCGAATATCTTTGTAGCTGGTTCGGCAATTTAT
>DAOVTM010000092.1 GCA_030633145.1 Desulfobulbaceae bacterium | reverse complement strand
CGGATGCTCCAGGATGACTAGCGGGTCTATGGAAGTATCTTCCGAGACAAGTAATATTTCAAACCGGTAAGGTTTGGAAATTGCCTCGAAGCCGGTGAAGCTGACAACTGCAAAAGTTTCTTTAGCTGCGCCTCTGGAGGCAAATGAGAATTTTTTTTTGGTGAGCATGGTCATTGGATAACCTCATTCATGTGGTAGTTTTATCTCATTCCCAAGCACCTGCTTTTCCTCATCACACCTATAAGGAGAATCTTCAAAAGCAAAAAATACATAAACCTGTTCCCTTCTTGAAAAATTTTTCTACTGATCAATTTAGGAAACTCAGCGCGGAAAACGTGGTTCCCCTTTACAAATGAAAAAAGAGTGAGCCATTAATTTCTATATCATTTTTTATTGCTTTTATAGTAGCCTTTGTCAGATCGAGTTCCTCCTTTGATAGACACGTTTTCATATCTTGTATAAGCAACCCCTGGAGCTGCGCCTCTATTGCTTCTTTTTTGGTCAATTTAGTATTGGGACCATGAAGTTTAAATTCGTAATCCTTCAACTCCAGTTTCCAGGCAGGATTCCAATACATTTCAAAATCAAAACCGACACCTATGCCTATTTTAGCCTTTGCTGCAAGTGAGAACTCTATATCAAGGGAAGCTGCTGCACTGACATCCAGTGAAAAGCTAACGGCAAATTTAAAATTTTTGGCTGACTGTTTTGCGAAATAAATTGTCCCGGAATCACTTGATCCAAAACTAATAGTGTTAGATTTGGTCGAGATCCACTCCAAAGTACCAGTCACGACTGTATAAGCACCTTCATACGTCGTCCAGCTATCTTTAAGCTTTTTTCCTGCGGAATTCCAGCTTTTTGATTCTGAACCAGCTTTATGTCTCCGGTTCCATGACCTGATACTATGGTTCTCATCACCAACATCTCCATGATGTCTAAACACCAACTCCACATGCGTTCCTCCATGCTCAACTTCAAGGGAATCCCCCTTGGTGACATCTATAGTATGACCTTCTGTTAAAGTGTATGCGTTGCCGAAATTTTTATCCACCCAGACTCCGTCATTCGCAAAAGCAGATTCATCATCTTCATTCTTACCAATCTCAAGATTCGCCTCAGTTATTCCCTCAAGGTTATCACATTTACCGGGAAGTCTCGTCCATTCAATGGAAGACCAATTAGGCCCGCCGATATCTAATAGATCAACATTACACCGGGCATTGACTATTGCTTTTTGATTCAGATGCCCTTCAACATAACAGTTGCCGAGATTATAATTCCAATACCCGCCAAAATCATAAATATTTCCCTCCTGAGTGTTCACTGTATCCAAAGAAGAGACGTGGACATGGGCGTTTTTGAAGACGTTCTCATAAAAATTAGTTTGTATAACAGGTTTTCCTGCATCATCATGGTCATCTGGATATTTTGCATGCCTGTCAAGCATTCCTGTTGGATTATAAGATGCAGGAAATTCGTCCAACAACTCATCACGGCTCCTTCCTTTATCAGAAAAACCACTCTCAGCCTCTTTGACACGATACTCGCCATAACGGTTTTGCGCTTCAAACCAGAGGCTGCCATCAGAGTAGGACCAAATATATTCCTCCCCTGTCAAATCCTCAAATTCAATAAAATTTTCATCATCAGTACCATCACCTCGGACTCGTTCAGAAGCACCCACCGAGGTATCAACATGGTTTCTTCCAGTGCTAATCACCGACCTTGTCTGATTGCCAGCAGTAACCGGGCTGGCCGTCTCAGGATTCGGCACAGCCCCGGCAATAAACGGTCGATCAGGATCTCCATCCACAAAAGTCAGCATCACCTCGGTTCCCTTATGGAGGGGAAAGTGCATCCCCTGATTTGCCCCGGCATAGGGCTGCATCATGCGAAACCAGGCAGATGCCTTGCCCCCGTATCTGCCGGAAAGGTCAAAGGGGAGAATCACCTTATACCTGCCCTGTTCATCAAGTTCCGCGTACTGGCCGCTCGCTGCTGCGTCAATCCGAGCATTGATGGTGCCAGATATCTTTGGTTTCACCGACACTATCTCCGGTCGAAACTGCTTATCCGAATAGATGGCGGTAAAGGTGTTGGCATAAAACATCTGCTCATCCCGGGGCGTGAGTACGTTGCCGAGTCCGGAAACAAGATAACCAGTCTGGTGTCCCTCATGGCTGACGTCGCTTATCAGGTACTTGCGATTATAGACCTCCTGGTAATGATCCGTCAGGTCAAAGGTGAAGCCAGGCACCATAAAGGGAACCGAGCTTTTGCCATAAAAAACTGACTTCCTGCACAACAGCTCTTCGGCTCGTATTTCGGCCAGCCGGTTTCCCTCTTCCGGGCTGTGGAAATGTTCACCATAGATATAATTCTCGCCCCGTCCGTCTGGATCAACTTCGGCCATTCCCTCCATTGCCAGGGAGGGTTTGCGGTAATTATAATCCTTGAGATGCACCCGCTGGGGCAGCATGGAGTGTTTACAGAGAAAATCCTGAAGGACCTCTTTGGTGTGGAGGGCATCCAGTCCGCTCTGGGGCAGATAGATAAGGGTTTTGCCCAGTATCAAATCGGTGTGGGAAATTTTGGTATCGGTGAAAACCACTTTTTCCCCGTGCGCTTCCTGTTCAAAGAAGTAGTAAATTCCCTCCCGTTCAGCCCATCTTGAGACAAAGTTGAGGTGGGACTCACCGTACTGGCAGATATACTCATGCGGCTGATAGTCGTTTTGCAGGCGAAACTCAAAATCCAGGCCTGCGGCCAGGTCAGCGTCTTCCAGGGCGGTCTGCATAATTTCCGGGATGGTCAGGTCAAGAAATACCTGGTTGTGATGGGTGAGCGAAAGCCACCAGAGCTTTGGCGCCAGCACGGCCTTGAAGAAAAAATATCCGTTAAACTCCTGCATTTCCTCAAACTGCATCAGGATACCGTTAAAATCAACATCCTCCTCCCGGTCTCGATGAATAGTGAAGATGGCTGGATTGCGCAGCACCTTTAAGGGGGCAATATTTTTCTTTTCAGAGATAAGTAAAATTTCAAACTGGTAGGGCCTGGAGATGGCCTCCTCCCCTTCAAAGCTGACAACCCCAAAGGTGTCATTCTCCATTCCTTTGGAATGAAAAGAAAACTTCTTTTTCGTCAATAACGCCATTGTTTACCCCGTTAAGAAAATTTTTTTCAGTACTCTAAGTGAATCAAAGAGAAAATCAGAGAGTTGTATCATAATTTTAATTGTACTGTTTTCTGAAAATGACTATAATTCAAACCGCTGAACAATTTAACTCCTGAACTCCCAATGAAACAGACAAAAAAAACCGGTCGCAACACACCCTGCCCCTGCGGCAGTGGTTTGAAATATAAAAAATGCTGCTTAAAGAAAAGATCCGGCCAGCTCGACCCTGCGGTTCTGTATCAACGTAAATATAGCATCAGGCTGAAAAACAAGCAAGACATTGACGGAATACGCAGGGCAGGCCGTCTGGTGCTGGATACCCTGGAGATGGTTGAAGAAAAGCTCAAACCGGGTATCACCACCAACGAGATCAATACCTGGGTGCATGAGTTCACCATAAAAAATTCTGCTATTCCGGCTCCGTTGAATTACAGCGGTTTTCCCAAGAGCTGCTGCGTCTCCATCAACGAGGTCATCTGTCACGGCATCCCCGGCAACAGGGTGATTGAGGACGGTGATATTGTCAATGTCGATGTCACCTCCATCCTCAAGGAGTATTACGCTGATGCCAACAAGACCTTCCTGGCCGGAGACGTTGCCCCGGACGGGGTCAAGATCGTCAATGTTACCCTCCAGTGTTTGAGAAGGGGGATTGCCGCAGTCAAACCGGGCAACACGATCGGCGATATTGGCTGGGCCATCCAGTCGTATGCCGAAGGAGAGGGGTGTTCAGTGGTGCGCAAGTTTGTCGGACACGGGGTTGGTTTTGATTTCCATGAACCCCCCCAAATTCCCCATTATGGCAAGCCAGGCACCGGTATTCCCCTGACTGCGGGCATGGTCTTTACCATTGAGCCGATGATCAACCTGGGGGTCAAGGAGCTGACCATCCTGGACGACAACTGGACGGCAGTCACCCGTGACCGGAAGCTGTCTGCCCAATTTGAACAGACCCTGCTGGTTACAGATGACGGGGTTGAAAGTTTGACTCCTTTTTAAATCCGCACATTTAAATCCGCACATTTAAATTCGCACTACATGCACCTCGCCAGCTTCATCTTCTGCCAGAGGACCAAAGAGAAACCCTTCCGGCACCTCATCCACCTTGACAAAATAGGATAATTCCCTGTCCAGCCGGTTGGACACTGCCCAGCCAATATACTCTGTTTCGCCCAGATTGAGTTTCAGCCCCTCCATGGGATATTCCAGGACGCATTTTTCCGGCAGGACATTGGCAGGGCCTGCACCGTGCGCCTTGACCTCACCGCCGTTTACCGCAAACATGGCTCCGACCCAGCTCTCATCTCCTGCCGGGCCAACCTCAAACCAGATCCCGAAGCCGGGATTGGCATGGACGCGGAGACGGTATTCCAGCTCAGGAGGCCGAGCCTTCATATTGGCACCTGCTGCCAGTTTGGCTCCCAGCAAAGCACTGTCCGCCTGAACAATGGGAATCCCGGCCAGGCTCGTGGGCAGTTCTTCCGCTGTGACCTCATCCCCGGTATCAACCCAGAGCAGGGAGAGATCGGGTCGTTCCATCTGCATGGTCAGCACCAGCAGAGTCAGGCCGTAGCGCACGGTCGGCTTCAGATCTTCCAGCTTACCGGCAATGACCCAGAGGGTGTTCTCTGTTTTTCTCAATTCACCTGTCACCCCCATCCAGGCCATCTTCTTGACCTCATCCACCCAGAAATGGCCGTCCGCTTTGAGACCGTATTTTGAGGCAGTCTCAATGAGGTTGACAATAGATACCTGCTCTTCTGCCAAGGCTGTAATCCATACGCTTTTCATTGTTCTTTTCCCCTATCCAAGGATAATCTTTGCATCGCTGTCCACCATCAGGTTGCCTTCAGCAGCACCTTCAATCGTTGTCAGGCCGGAAAGTGTGATCTCACCGTTGCTGACAATGATCTGCGCCTCACCAGACTGGATGGTGACGGTTCCCTGCTTTAATTCGATGATTGCCAGTCCGCCTTCGGATTCTTCCGAACTCTCGTCTTCTGATTCTGTATCGTCCCCTTCCGTATCAGTGCTGTCTTGACTCTCGTCGTCTGCTGCTGCCGCAACATCCTTTTCACTGCTTTCTTCCTCTCCGTCCTCAGATGCTTCCTCTTCGCCCCCGCCACCTGGCCCGCCTGAAACAAGTCGGATATAGTTCTCCTCCTGTTCACCGCTCACCATCTCAATGGAACCCTGGGACAGCTCAGCCGTGGCCATGGCATTGCCCTCATCTCCCTTGACCCCGGAAATAAGCCAGAGGGAGTTGGGTGCGTCTCCGGCTGTGCCGCCGCTGCTCAGGACAATATTACCCTGCATCAACTCAAGCATGGACTGGGCATCGGTGTTGTCATCCTTGATCCCAGAGACCAGCTTGATAAAGTTGAGACCGTCAGCAACCGGCGGCTCATTGCCGGAAGGCTCCACTGCTCCCGCTTCTTCTTTTGGGGCTTCTTCCTTCACCTCGTCGGCAGCAGGAACCTCCTCGTCGGTTTCCTCTTTTGCCGCCCCTATATTGCCCAGGTTGCCGCTGGTAACGGTGATGTTGCCCTGCATCAGCTCCACTTCCGCCTTGATATCCATTTCCTCGTTACTCGGCCCGGAAATCAGACGGATATTATTCTCCTCTTCCGGCCCGCTCAGCAGTTCAATGTTGATACCAGCCTGATACACATCGCCGGTCTCAGTATAGAGGTAAATATGCTTGCCCGCAGCCTTATTGCGCACCAGGGTTTCAGCCTCTTTGGAAAAGACCATGAAGGCGGATTCCGCTGATCGCCCCTCGGCTCCCATCTCCTTGATGGTCAGGGCGATGAAATAGAGTTCCACCAGGATCTCAACGATGGAGGAGACTGCGGAGACGAGATCCACCTCGTGCTGGATGACATTGGGTGTAGCCTCGGTATAGGCGCGGTCATATTTATCTGTCAACTCGGGAACCCGCAGCATGAACTTCTCCAGCACCTTCATGATCAGGCCAAATTTCCAGCCGGTGATGGAGGTGTCCTGGATAGCGGCAAAGGTATAATTTGCCAGCAGGCTGCCAATGACGCTCATGGCAGTGCCGCCCATGAAGAGGTTGGTTGACCAGGCCGCCACCGAGGAGTCTGACCCGGCACCGACCCGGAAACCGGAGGTGTTGTCTCCGGCCTTCATCATAATATGCTCATGGCCGGGACTGTCGTCACTGTAAAAGCTGCTCCCCCCTGCTGTCTTGAAACCGGATCGGGACTGGTTTTCCGCATCGACCACGCTGCGGGTTTCGGGGTTGGGTACCGCTCCAGCAATAACCGGTCGATCCGGATTGCCGTCCACAAAGGTAAGCAGCACCTCGGTACCCTTACGCAGGGGAAAGTGCATCCCGTACCCAGCCCCGGTATAAGGCTGCATCATGCGCAGCCAGGCTGATGCCTTGCCCTGGCTCCGACCTGAGAGGTCAAAGGGGAGGATCACCTTATAGCGACCCTGTTCATCCAGTTCAGCGTGTTCACCGCTGCCCTGACCGTCAATACGGGCGTTAAGGGTGCCGGAAAACCTGGGGTTCCGAGTTGTCCGTTCCGGTCGAAACTGGACATCGGAGTTGATGGCGGTGAAACTGTTGCGATACCAGTTGTTCTCCACTTCCTTGGCTCCACCGGTCAGGGTATTATCCTGGCGACCCTGGTGTTTCATGCCCGTGCAGAGGTAATGGCGGTTGTAATCCTCGCGAAAATGGTTGGACAGGGTAAAGAGATAGCCGGGCTTCATACCTACCGCTGTGGCCTCTCCCTGGAAGATCTGTTCCCGGCATTTGAGTTCTTCGGCTCTGATCTGTGCCAGCAGCTGTCCTTCCTCGTTACTGAAAAAATGGTCTCCGTAATGATAGACCTCGCCAAAGCCATCCTCTGAGACCTGAGCCTCTCCCTGCATTTCCAGGCCGGGAGTACGATAGTTATAGTCGCGGATACGGACGGTTTCCGGGGCTAGGACATGGGTAGAGGTAAACCGTTGTACGGCCTTGGTTTTGGAGATCCCGTCCAGACCGGAATCCGGGGAAAAGACCAGCTGCCCGCCCGACTCAGGCAGTTCATGGCTTATCTGGGTATCGGTGATGATTAGCTGGTCACGCCCGCCGAGATGATCAAAAAAGGTGTAAATTCCATTATGCTCCAGCAGACGAGCCAGGAAGTTGTAATGGCTCTCCTCATACTGGCAGACGTATTCCCTGGGCTGGTATTCCCCTTTCAGACGAAAATCAAAATCCGCAGGAATGAGGTTGCCGTCCCGAAGCAGGGTATCGATAATCTGCACCACAGATCGGTTGAGAAAGACCTGATTATGCTCAATCATGCTCAAACGCCAGACCAGCGGTACCAGCCGCACCTGGTAGAGAAAGCGGTCATCAACAGGGCGATCCAGGATACAGCGGGCGGGAATGCCGTGATAGAAGAGCTGCCCGATCTCTTTTCCGGAAATACTCAGACAGGCCGGATGGCGGAGCAGTGCTGCCATGTCCAGGTTGGGAGATTCGGCCAGTAGGGAAATGTCAAAGGAAAACAGGGTGGACAGAGCTTCCGTACCCTCAAAACTGAGGACGGTAAAGACATCTTCTGCAAGAGCATCACTGCGAAAGGTAAAAAGTTTCTTTGCGTTGCCAGCCATGGTTATCAGGATGGATGGTTAATGGGGGGGTATCGGTATAGACAACTCCTCTGTACAGGATACCACTTTCTCGTGGCAAAATGAAAGGAAAAATTATTTATGGCTGAGCGAATAACGCATAAAATCTTAAGAGTCCTCAAGAATTCAGGTGAAAATTAAGCATTATCACGATATTTCATTTGCACACCTTTAAGGAAATTACGCAAGATCTGATCTTTACATTCACGGTAATGTTTATGACCCGGTTTGCGAAAAAATGCGCTTAATTCGTGTTTACTGACACGTAGATCTGCCAGATCCAAAATTGCCAATACATCGTCGGCTTTCAGGTCTAAGGCGATTTTTAATTTTTTGAAAATGATATTGTTGGTTAAACGGGTTTCCGGCTTGGGTTGCGCCCCTTCTCTTTTCCCTCGTTTATCGTTGATCAACCCGTTGAGGAAAATAGCCAGTTGGGTGTCAGTACAATTTTGATAGGTGTGGTCTTCCTCTTTTTTTAGCCAGTCGCTGACCTGACTGCGGGTTACCTTGAGGTCGGCGAGGCCAAACAGGGCTATCATTTTTGCATCTTCGAAGTTAAAGGTATAGCGGAGGCGGCGGAGGATATCGTTGTTGGTCACTGGTTTTTCCTTATGGTTGCTGGGGGAGAATGAATTAAATTGGCTATGCGGCTTCGTCATACCTGCAGGAGCTTATCCCCCCTACAATTTGTCCCCCAAAAAGCTGGTGTTGCGAGTAGTTGACAATGTCTGAAGGGGGGTACTTGACAGTCGTTTACGATGTATCTATCACTGATAATAGGCATCAACAATATCACCACCTAATTTTTCCAAAGCTGCGACCGTTTCCGTATCGTCTTCCACGCTGTTAATCTTCACGTTTTCCGGTGTCGCATCCTTACCAAACAACATCTTAAGGGCAGACACGCTGCATTGCTCTTTTTTGTCGCAGATCAGGCAGGGGACATTGCCTAAAATGGATATCCCGCCAATAAAAGACATCGATTCCGCCAGCATGTAGTTCTGGATGGCGGATATGCCGTTTTCACAGGCCGATGCCATCCCTTCATGCCCTTGCTGCATTACGCAGGTGACAATGGCTGCTCCCGGTTTGCCACTCATCAGGGCATGACGGTGGTGTAACGGATACAGCCGTTCCATAAAGATTTTGCTGCGGCTGTCAATGGACGAGTAGGGGGTGAAACCGGCAATAATAAGGGCATCGGCTTTGTATGTCTTGTTCATCAGCAGGTTTCCGTCATCCTTGAGTACACAGTTGTTGGTTTTTCTGCATTCAAGACAGGCGTTGCAGGGCTGGATAGTATAGTCACTTAACTTGATAAACTCCGTTTTTACCCCGGTTGCCGCCAGGGCAATTTTGAGGGCGCGATCGGTATTACTGTCTTTAATGGGTGATCCTGATACACCAAGAACCTTCATGTCTTTCTCCGAATATATTGTTAGAATTGCGGGTATCTTTTATTTATATGCAAAAGTAGTCGATACTTTAGCATAAAATATAGATGGACAAACTTGCGGCTAAAGCCGCACCTACTGTAAATAGCAAAATTCCAGGAGCGGCTTTAGCCGCAACAGTCAATCTGGAAATAAAGGATGCCCGGATTTATTTCTCATTTATAGAACCAAATATGCCTGTTTAATTTCTTCAGCCCCATATTTCTTCTCAAGCCGTAACACAATAAAATGGCAGGGACCATCCCCTGGAAGTGATCAATAAACAGGGTGTTGATGATAGTGCCACCAGCAGCACCAATCACAGGAATTGCCTAATCATTCGAGTCGGCAGACAGTTGCGCAAGCCAACGTCAAATTGCAGGGGAACTTGGGATACCACGCTCTACTTTGCAGCACTGGCTTACACGCAAAGATGGTATTGACATTTAATACATTGGATCCTCCTTCAGACCTCGTAAAACCGCAGAGGTATTGTTTTCTTTTTGTCGAAGTAACAGTGCTATAAGGAACAAATGGACATTCTGTCGGTCTGAGTTGTCAGTTATCAGTCGAAGTCTTCACTACGTTACGCTTATCTGTCAGTGTTCAATAATTACAGTGAGTTGCTAAATACTGAAAACTGCTCTATCTAAAACAACAGAGACCTGTTGTTCATAGCATTTTCTTGGTTACAGTAACACGATTTCACTGTTGGCTTGCGGACAAAATTGCTGGCAGAAAGAAAAGAATGCCGGATTTGTTTGGTGCCGCAACCGGAGCGGAAAATGCGGATGAGTTATTGGAGAGATCGGTAGTGATGGCCGTGATAAATGGTTCTGTGTATTTACCATCCCAAGAAAACATTCCGGCTGCGTCGGCAACAAGGTGATATTCAAAATATCTGCCTTCGTCTTGAGAATCCGTGTAAATGTCAACAGAGCAGTTTGGACAGGTTGTGCCGCTTAAGGTGCTTGAACTAATGGTCAATTCTGGTGGCGAGATTGCTTGATTGGCACCACCTGACAGAAACACTCCCGAGCCGCTATTATGATGAATTGAATTACTTGTTAAGCTGTTTCCTGTAGCAGAAGTTCCATAAATAAAAATTCCTCCCCAATCGCCTCGATTATAGGCGACTTCGTTGTATGCTATCCTGTTACCGGAGCCGTTCATAATAGCAATGCCACCATCGGCATTACCCCAATGGTTAGTTCCACCATCGGTACCGATTAGATTTGCCGTAACCTGATTGTCATTACTGCTATTGATTAGAATTCCAGCACCTTGGCTTGTTAAAATTTTATTAGGCCCATCTTGGCTACCAATCCAATTGTTGTTTGTTCCTTGAGACAAAGATATACCATAGTATGAGTTAGGAGCCTCATGCAAATTACCACTTGTGAACCATTCCGGGTTAGTGCTTCCAATCAAATTGCCTTGAATATTGTTGTTTATAGTCTCCTCTCCGGTCAACGCTATGCCAGAAATTTTGTTCCAACCTATTACATTCCCGCTTGTTGGAGTGCCGACCACATTATAAGATGAACCCTGTTCAAGCAGTATCCCATGCCCTGTGTTTCCTGCGTTATAAGGTGAAGTCAACGTAAAACCAATATCATTAGATGCGATGTAAGAATAGTCTGTATCATATAGATGGATTCCATTTTGT
>DAOVTM010000103.1 GCA_030633145.1 Desulfobulbaceae bacterium | reverse complement strand
ATGTAAAATATGTATCCTCTTTATAAATTATGGAAACATCTGATAACCCACTGGTTCCCATGCTCCTGCGTGGGAACCTTGTTTGCCGCTCCAGCGGCAGTACAGGACAGACGGAGGCTACCATAAGATTTAAACAGGATACAATTATCCTTTCATCAGGGGGATAAAAAAAATTCTACCTGAAAAATGAGGTGGAGTATAATCCGAATTATGTTATATTGCTGAGTAGGTCGAGTTAGGTAAGCGAGGAACGAGACTCCGGGGCGTTAGCCCGTAACCCGACAATAACCTGGATGTATTGTCAGGTTTCGCATTCCCACAGACGGAGTCTCGCAGGCTCGCGTACCTCCCGCCCTACACTGTAACCATTGTAACGGATTAAATCCGCCCGCAGGGCGATAAGTTCAAACATAGTCGATTAAAGGTGACAACAATGCAATATTTTCACGGGAACCTCCAGCGTACCCTGTACGGTACAGTATCAACAGCTACCCTTGCTTTCCTGACCCTCTTTTCTCAGATAAGTTACGCTCAGAATCAGGCGCAAACCTGCTTGGATCAGGAAGGGGAAAAGATAACCTGTCCAGATAAGGGAGCGGTTATTTCACAAAAAGAGCCTGTATTTCTGAAAAAAGGCAATAAGATCATTACTGACCTTTCCACTGGTCTCAGCTGGGAACGCAACACTGTGGATAAGAACGGCGACAAGGTCATATCCGAGAAAGACACTCTGACCTGGAAGAAAGCCAACTCCTACTGTGAGACCCTGAATACAACGGATAAAGATAACTGGCGGCTGCCCACCATAGCAGAGCTGAATACCCTTGTCGATTTTGAGAGAAAATTTCCAGCAAGCAAAGCTGTCTTTACGAGTCAGTCCGCATATTACTGGTCATCTACTCCCTATATCGACAACAAGGCCAAGGCATGGGCCTTGAGCTTCTATTATGGCAACAATGCCTGGCTCTATAAATCAAGTAGCCTCTATCTGCGCTGTGTACGCAATGATACAAGTTTATAGCAGGTTCCTGGTAGAACTATGAATCAATCAAATACGAAATTTGCAACAAGGAGAAAACAGATGGGCTGCATAAGAACAAAACTGATTGTTTACAGCATTATCAGTCTGTTGTTCCTGGGAACGAACAGCTTAAGCCAGGTTCAAGGGGAAACCCGAAGAGATGGTATGTATCTATTTTCGCAATTCAAGGATGCGATCATCTATGTCTTAAACCGGCAGCAGAAAATCATCAACACCAACCCGGATGGATCTGTCAAAAACAAGCAGCTGGAATCTGAAGTTTATTTTAAACGTATTTATAAGCAATTCAAAAAAATGGAGGCTGGGAGGAATTTCAGGCCGAAATCACTTGAAGGAGTTCGTGATCCGGAAATTATTGCCCCGGTGCTTGTCACCCTGCTTCAGGCAGGAAGGATTGTCACCGCCGAATCTCAGGGGATAATCAATGCGGAAAAAGACGGGACTAATATAAAGAAAAAGTTTATTCCGGCAGTCTTTGGCCATCTTGTCCTGACACGCTTCAACAAAAAAACGAATTCCTCCATGAAGCAGACCACCCTGGGAAAGGGGAAACACAAGCAACGAAACGATGACAATCGCCCTGACCTGTGGGAAACTGAAGCGTTGAAAAAGTTCAGTCAGTCAGATTGGAAGCGTAACAGTGGGTATGGGGAATTTCTTGCTGACAGCTACCATTTTATCCAGCCAATCTATATTAGCAAAGACTGCCTGAGCTGTCATGGCTTACCTGTAGGTGAGGATGCTCCGTATGGGTACCCTAAAGAGGGATACCAGGAAGGTGAGATACGGGGCGGGATCAGTGTATCACTTCCTGTGAAGTGACTCCCGTAACAAGTTGACACTTTTTTATGCAATCTGGTTCGCAGGTAAGCGCAGGCTCCGAGTTCCAGCCTGGGAACCAGAAAACAATATCCTCTTTAACTTTTCCTCGTTCCTACACTCCAGGTAAGCGAGCCGGCGAGACTCCAGCGTGGGGAACAGCCCTCCCGTATCCTTTTTAAAATGTATGGTTAATCAGGCAACCGACTTTCCCGCCCTAGGACTACCTGTATCGCTTGAAGCAACAGGATATTTCCCATCAAATTGAACAAGGATACGCCGCCTCCCCTACCTTCAATTGCCCGAAATGGACGGTTAGCATATCCGGTGTACGGGAAGGTATCGACTCGTGTTCTTCTCGAAGATAAAAGTCACGGCTGCCCTATGTTCTCATAGCGGTAGGAACGACCTGGGTGGCGAGCAAAACTGGAGGCTTGAATATTAGTGAATGTCTGCAAGCCCCGAAAAGGAGTTCCGTGCATAAGTCGTTGTGCGGGAACTCGAAGTCTGCGCTTCTGTAAGGTGCCGACCGTATCCTCGCAGGAACACTCATCCTTATACAACAACAACCTGTTATGAAAAAAACAAACAAAAGCAACAGAAAAATACAATTCATCTTGTTGCTCACCTTTGTCGCCCTGGCAGCGATTTTGTATTTCTTGTTAGATAGCAGGAAAAATTACAACCAGCAACAACAGCTTCAGCGTATTTCAGAACGATATGAACTCGCCTACAAGACTATTTACAGTCAACACAGGCGACTGGCTGCGACTATCCAAACCGGGTTCATGAGCAGATTCAAGATTGTAGATTTATATCAAAGACTGGTCATAGCTGATGAAAAGGAGAAAGACAGCATCCGCAAGGAATTGTTAGCCAGGGTAATGTCACGCTATATATTATTTCAAGACACAGCACAACTGCGACAACTCCATTTTCATCTTCGCAATAATGAATCGTTCCTGCGCATGCATCGGCCAGAAAAATTCGGCGATAATTTAACTGGATTTCGCGACACGGTTGCGTATGTCAACAGAGAACATTTACCCATAGATGGTTTTGAAGAGGGAAAAATCTACAACGGCTATCGATTTGTGTTCCCCATTACAGCAAGTGACAAAACCCATCTGGGCAGTGTGGAAATGTCGTTTGGCCCGGAGGCCTTCACTTCTGCCATGATGGAACAACATGCCGTACTCTGTAATTTCCTGATCAGTCAACCAGTTGCAGAAGAAATGGTATTCCCTGACGAACTCAAAAATAACTATAAACAATCACCCTTTAAAAATTATTTATTTGATAATAGGGTGTTGGCGGAACTTAAAAAGGTATCCCGTAAAGAGTTGAAAGAACTTGAGCCGTGCAAAATCGCAACTGCTGCGATGACTGACAATGTCGGCAAGAGACAGGCAATGTCGGTCTATGATTCCTGCATAAATATAGTCTTCACTACTATTCCTGTTTTTCACCCTTTAACTGAAGAGTTGATTGCCGTTTTTGTGATCAGAAGCAAATCAGATTCTTTTATCAATGAAGCAGGTCAGTTCAAAACTGTATTTTTCATGGGAATGTTGTTGTTGGGCATGACGTTGACAACTTTTTACCTGCAATACAGTAAAAGAAAGACAGTTGAGATGACCATGATTCTTTTGCAACAAGAACGAGATCTGTTTCTGCAGGGATCAGTCATGACCTTTACCTGGAAGAACAGTGAAAACTGGCCGGTAGAACAGATATCTGGAAATGTCCAGACTCTTTTGGGATATAGCGCAGAGGAATTTCTTGATGGTTCCGTAGAGTATGTTTCACTCATCCATGCTGATGATTTGCAACGGGTAATGGATGAAGTCCGCACGTTAGCAACTGAAAGCAACAGCTTTACCCATGAACCATATCGACTCATAACCCGTACTGGTGAAATCGTCTGGGTTCTTGATAACACCACCGTAATCAAGGACAAAGAAAACAAGATCACGCATTTTCAGGGATACCTTGTCGATATAACGACAACAGTGCAACTTGAAGAGGAAAAAAAGACCATTGAACTCAACTTGCAGCGCAACAAGAAAATGGAGGTCATTGGATTCATGGCCGGTGGAGTTGCCCATGATTTAAATAATATTCTCACCGGCATTGTTGGGTATCCAGAACTTTTGCTCTTGCAACTGCCTTCCGACAGTGAATTACGGGAGACAGTCATGGCTATTAAGGAATCCGGTGAATGTGCTGCGGCTGTGGTTGCCGATCTGCTGACCGTGGCTCGCGGGGTTGCCAGCATCAGGAACCCAACGAGCCTGAACACTCTGGTTGCAGAGTATTTTAATTCCCCCGAAGGTCGTCAGATACAATTGCTGTATAAGCAGATTCAATTTCAGCAGCTACTTGAGGAAGGTTTACCAAAGATCTCCTGTTCACCGATTCATATTAAAAAATGTATCATGAACCTGGTAATAAATGGAGCTGAATCCATAGATGGAGCAGGAAAAATAACTGTTTGTACTGAAACTGTAGTCCCGGAATTGCAGTGGGCAGAAGAAAATGACATGGAACAGAGAAAGCATGTCCTTCTTTCAATAACAGATACAGGAACAGGCATTGCTAAGGAGAATATTGCACATATTTTTGAACCATTTTATACCAAAAAAATGATGGGGAGAAGTGGAACAGGTCTTGGGCTGGCAGTGGTCTGGAATTGCGTGGAAGATCATAAGGGGAAGATTTTTGTGCAAAGCAATGACAAGGGTACTTGTTTTCAAATCTACTTCCCTGCAAGTGAAGATAATAATTCTGAATTAACCAGGGAAAGTAAACCTGTTGAATCCGTCAGCGGCAACGGAGAATATATTTTGATTGTGGATGACGAACCACATCTGCGGAATATTGGCAGTCAGATGTTACAGGCCATCGGCTACAGGGTTGAGTCGGTTAGTTCCGGTGAACTGGCAATTGAATTTATGCGGAATAATTCGGTTGATTTAATTGTTTTGGATATGCAGATGGAACCGGGGATAAACGGCTGTCAGACGTATAAGAAAATACTCGAACTGCACCCTGAGCAGAAGGCCATTATTGTCAGTGGGTTTTCTGAAAATAATGATGTGAAGGCTACGCTTAAGCTTGGTGCCAATGGGTTTATTAAAAAACCATATTCAATGGATCGACTTGGCCGGGCGGTGCGGGATGCGTTGAACGGGTGATTTTTTGCCATTGTTCCCAAGCTCCTGTTGGGAACAAGGAAACAAAAAATCCACTCGCAGGATGCAAAGTTTCATGCTATTCAAAAAAATATTTCAAGCCTGTTTTACGATGTCTGTAAACATAACAATAAGGAGATAGACATGCAGCTCGAACCTAAAAAATACATTTTAATTATCGTTATATTATGGGTTGTGAGTGTCAGCGCATCGCTTTGCTGGAACCTGTTTCAACTGGATCGGTCTGCTGAAATAAATAACGTAAAAAGGGCAAAGGCTTTTTTTCAGCAAGTCTTGATTACCAGAGGCTGGAGTGCTTCACATGGTGGTCTCTATCTTCGAGTGTCTGAACAGCTGCCACCAAATCCTTTTTTACATGTTCCTGACAGGGATATTGAAACAACTGACGGGGTTCAGCTTACCCTTATTAACCCTGCGTTAATGACTCGTATGATCTCTGAACTTGCCGAAAAACAGGGGCTGACAAATTTTCACCTGACAAGTCTGCAACTGATAAATCCGGGTAATGCGCCATTACCATGGGAAAAAATTGCTTTGCAGGATTTTGAAAAGGGGAAGAGTCAGGAATATTTTTTTACCCGTCAGGAGAATGATTCAGAAGTGTTTCACTATATAGCCTCCCTGTATGTTTCACAAGAATGCCTCCAGTGTCATAAACAACAGGGTTACAAGATAGGTGATGTTCGGGGCGGACTCACTGTCTCTTTTCCAATTAACAAGAAGAGTATAAGTACTCTGGTTCTCAGCCATTGTTTTATGCTTCTTTTTGGAGCGTTACTCATTGTCGGCTTTGGTAATAAAATTGTCAGGCTTACAGAAACTCTGAAAAAACAGTCAAATATTGACGGTCTCACCCGGATAGCGAACAGAGGTTATTTTGATCAAATCCTCCATCGGGAATGGCTTTGCAGCCGACGCAAGAAGACAACATTGTCGTTAATCTTATGTGATATTGATCATTTTAAACTCTATAATGACACCTATGGTCACCAGGCGGGTGACAGTTGTCTAAAACAGGTGGCGCAAGCCCTGAATACATCAACAAATCGTCCGGCTGATCTGGTGGCAAGGTACGGAGGCGAGGAGTTTGTCGTGATCCTGCCTGAAACATCTGCTAAAGGTGCCGGAGATGTTGCGGAACGTATGCGAACCGCAGTGGAAAATCTCCAGGTGGCTCATAGCACCAGCGAGACAGCGGAATGCGTGACCATCAGTCTTGGCGTTGCAACAACTACCTCTTCTGTTGCCACAGAAAAAGAACTTATTAAACAGGCTGATAAAGCTCTTTATGCCTCAAAGAGAAATGGGAGAAACAGGATTACCCATGCTGATGATTGAACTGTTTTTCAGCGCACAACCCGAGAGTCACATTTACAACTTGAACTGAATGAGCAAGGCTAAACAAAATGAACCAGACACGCATATATTTTCGCAATATCCTGCTGACCCTCTGCCTCATCTGCACCATAGCAAGCCTGGCAATGGCAGCTCCAGAGCAAGAGGCAACCCCGCCCATTTTAACCACACAGGAGCGGGCATGGCTGGCAAATCATCCTGAAATCACACTGGGGTATTCAGCCGATTTTCCACCGGTAGTGCTTGTTGATAAAAAGGGAGGGCTTCGTGGTTTATTGCCGGATTTTCTCCAGTTGATCAACCAGCGGCTGGGAACGGATATACAGCTGATGATCCTGGATGACTGGCCGGATATTGTGGAGCAGGCCGGGCAGAGGCAACTTGATGGTTTGGGGTTAAGTTTACCGGTGGCATCCCGTGCCCATCTATATGATTACTCGGATCCACTGTTCCAGACGTATTTCTACCTCTATGTCCGTTCCGATGAAACCATGCCTGTTAGAGGCGTTGCAGAAAGGGTTGGCGAGCAGATTGGCTATATGAAAAATGTTCGCTCTGTTGAGCTGTTTTTGCAACAACATAAAGAAATTATTGCGGTGCCGTTTTCAACACGTATCGATGCGGTTACGGCTCTGCTCGCTGGTAGAATTAATGGTATTGTTGGGCATATTTCCCTGGAGTACTGGAGAAAACAGTATCTGCAAACAGGGTTAAAGGTTGGGGCGTTAATCCGGGAGAGCAAAAGCGAGGTGGTAATGGCACTGCGTAACGACTGGCCGGAACTTGCCCCAATTATCAACAAAGGACTTGCAACAATCACAGATCTGGAACGGCAGACAATAGTTGATCGCTGGCTGGGGAGTGATCTGCCGCCGCTGTCTGCCCCCCCTGCCCCTGCTGTTCCGTTCCAACAGACCCTTACAGCGGCAGAGCAGGCATGGCTCAAAAAACATCCGGTCATTCGTGTACCTGTCATAGACCTTCCTCCATTTGTTTACTGGGATAACGGCGCACGGGGAATTGCCGTGGAGATGTTGAAACTCGTTGCCGACAAAATTGGTGTCAAGGTAACCTTTCCGTTGCAAATGAGTCGGGAGGAAGCTCTGGAAACTGTTCGCACCCATGATAAAGGCGACCTGACACCTGGTATCAAACGAACTGCGGCGCGTGAGAAGTCCTTTGGCTTTACCGGTAATCGAAGAAGTTTTCCTCTGGTTATCTTTACCCGTGCTGATGAGAAGGGTATTTATGGCCTTGAATCGCTGGCGGGTCATACCGTTGTGCTGGAAAAGGACTCTGATGTGCATGAGGTTCTTAAAGGTCGTTTCCCGCAAATAGAACTCCTGCTGGTTGACGGAACAGGCGAGGCATTGAAAAAAGTCAGTAACGGCAATGCAACTGCCTATGTGGGCGCATTAACCATAGCGCAATATTACATGGGGTATTTGAGATTGAATAATCTCAAAGTAGCCGCCGCATCCGGTCTGGGAAATTTGAACCTGGGAATTGCGGTACGAAAAGACTGGCCGGAGCTGATCTCTATTTTTAACAAGGTACTGGATACCCTGACCCCGGAAGAGCGAAACAGTATTTCCCGCCAGTACTTTACCATGACCATTGAACATCAAACTGATCTGCGCCAGATAGCCTTATGGATCAGCGGTCTTCTGGCTGTGGCCGGGCTGATTATCTTTTTTATTATGCGTGGTAATCGGCGGCTGCAACGGGAAGTGGTAGAACGACAACATGCTGAAGAACGATCACAGGCAATGTTGGATGCCATTGGCAAAAGCGGGGAAGGGTTAATCATTATTGGCTCGGATTTCCGGATCAGCTATATGAATTCAGTACTGATTGACTGGTTTGGAGAGCAGACCGGCAACACCTGTTATAGTGTGCTTACTGGGTTAGACCAGCCATGTTCCCATTGTCAGATAGACAGTGTTGTCCAACAGGGCAAAACAGCCTGCTACCAGCCTACACTTGCCGATGGCCGCACCTTGGATATTGCTGCCACCCCGATTCGCAATCTGGATGGCACTATGTCAAAAATGGAGGTAATACGGGACATTACCAGGCAAAAACAGGCGGAAAAGGAAGTGCTGCTGCAAAAACGTCATCTGGAGACCATTGTCAACTCCACCCCCGGTATTATCTGCCTGAAAGACGGCAAGGGGCAATGGCTGCTTGCCAATGATTATGATATTAAATTATTTCAGCTTGAAGGGGTTGATTATTATGGCAAGACGGACATTGACCTTGCGCCCTACAGTGATTTTTACCGTGAAGCCTTTCTGGGCTGCATGGATTCTGATAATAAGGCATGGGAGCTGAAGGAACCATCCTATTGCGAAGAGCATATTCCCAGGCCGGACGGAACAACACTTGTATTTGAGGTTGTTAAAATACCTCTTTTTGATCAGGATGGTCAGCGCCAGACCCTGGTCGTGCTTGGTCAGGATATTACCGAACGTAAACAGGCAGAACTCAAGTTAATCAAAGCACAGCAACAGGCCGAAGCGGCCAGCCAGGCCAAATCGGAATTTCTTGCCAACATGAGCCATGAAATCCGCACCCCGATGAACGCCATCATCGGCATGAACTACCTGGCCTTACAGACTGATCTGAGCAGTCAACAACGGGATTACATCAACAAGGCGCACAGCGCAGCCGACTCACTGCTTGTTATTATTAATGACATCCTCGATTTTTCTAAAATTGAAGCTGGCAAGCTGGAAATTGAAACAATTCCCTTTCAACTGGATCTGGTACTGGATAACCTCATCAGTTTAATGAGCGACAAGGTTCGGGAGAAAGGTCTGAAATTGTCGTTATTCTGCCAGCCCGGGATTCCTGACAACCTGACCGGTGATCCGCTGCGCCTGAGACAGATTCTCCTTAATATAGTCAGTAATGCGATCAAGTTTACCGACAAAGGAGAGATTCTTATTCGGGTGGAGCTGCTACAGAGATCGGAGAATCAAGTCACCCTGCAATTTTCCACTATTGACAGCGGCATAGGCATGAGCGAAGAGCAGCAGGGCAAACTCTTTCAATCATTCAGTCAGGCCGACAGCTCTACCACCCGTCAATTCGGCGGTACCGGCCTTGGACTCAGCATCAGCAAACAGCTCACCGAAATGATGGGCGGTGAAATCATGGTTGAGAGCCAACCTGGTAAAGGGACTACATTTACTTTTACTGTACCGTTTACCCTGGGAGGTGAAGTGGAGCAGAGTACAGAGACTGTTAATACGGGGGTAAGCAGGGATGAGTTGGACGGTATTCGTGGTACCCGAATCCTGCTGGTAGAGGATAACAAAATGAATCAGCAGGTCGCCCAGGAGCTGTTGGAGATGGCGCAATTCACTGTAACCATAGCAAATAATGGCATGGAAGGCGTAGAGTCCGTTGCACGGGAATCTTTTGATGCTGTACTCATGGATATCCACATGCCGGTGATGGATGGCTATACTGCCACCAGCGAGATTCGTCGAGATCCGAAATATAGTGATTTACCCATCATCGCCATGACTGCCAACGCCATGGCCGGTGACCGGGAAAAATGTCTGCGGGCAGGTATGAACGACCATATAGCCAAGCCGATTGATGTTAAAAAACTGTATGCTACATTAGTGAGATGGATCAAGCCGGGAGAGCGCGCGATTCCTGAGTCAGTTGCCACGAAAAACGAGGGTGAAGCAGCAGTGCCTGAAATCGCGGACATTGACAGTAAATCCGCTTTACAGCGGCTGAATGGCAAAACCGAACTCTATCGTAAAATGCTGACCAGATTCATTACCAATCAGGGAACCGCAGTAGAGGAGATCAGGCAGGCATTGCAGACAGACGATCTGGATGCTGCCATTCGTCTGGCGCATACATTAAAGGGGATGGCGGGAACTGTTGGTGCTGGTGAGCTGCAAACCCTGGCAATGGGTTTGGAAACAGCTTTGAAAGCGGGGAAAGAAAAGGAATATGGCTCATTGATAGAGGATACTGATCGT
>DAOVTM010000353.1 GCA_030633145.1 Desulfobulbaceae bacterium | reverse complement strand
TCTGTCAACTTTACTGAGAACACGATAGAATCGTGTCAGCAACAGAACCGTAAGAACAAGCAGAATCACCAGAAAAAACAGAAAATGCTGTTTGATAATATGTACCTGTGCAATTACGTCATGCACACAGAGCAAATGACCAACCTCTATAACGCCTCTGCGGCTGTTGAACTTCCCGCCTCCAACGTCAAACCCTTTTGCCAGAAGATTGATCATCACTGCCCTGTCGGCAAAAGCAGACCAGTCGTCTGGTCGCTGCATCTATCGCCATCCCCTGTTGCCAGCCCTGTTGATCAATAAATTCCCTGCTGACAGCAATACCTTCGCCAAAATGAAAACCTTGTCTTCTTGCTTTAGCGGAGGAATGAAGAATGCCTTGATTTGAAACTATAGTATCGCTTGTGTAGCCTTTAGTTTACCTTTAGTCCTCATTAGGACTACCCTGTGAATATAAAGGGTTACATGCCTGAATCTATTAATAAAAAAATCTTGACAATTTTCTCAAACTAACGGTATTTATATCAAAAAAGTTGAAAAGGAGTCTCTTTTGTTACTCGTCTGTTACTCGTCCGTTATGGTGTTCAACTTTTTCTGAAATTCTTGCTATCAGGGAAACTCATGAATCACAATAAATCATTCAGCATCCTGCGAAAAATTCTCTTCAGTATGCTCTTGCTCATCTTGGGATATTTTTTCACCACGTTTTACACATTTATGAAAGGCGGTATTCTTGAGGTTCGTCTTCAAAACATCTCCGGGGAGTATTTCAACGCCGCTCAAGTGAGTAAGCAGGCTCTTACCTCGTATAAAGAACTCACCAAGGCGTACATGGACGCATTTATGAGCGGAAATGAGGAAAGTCTTGAGCTTGCAAAATCCAAATATGTTGAAACGGAAAATGCGCTTGCGCTCATTGCCGATCTGCATATAATCCCTGCATCCCAAAGAAAAAATACAGAGAAAATACGACAGCAGCTACAACAGTTTGCAGTTGATGCCCACCCTGTTTACGTCAGGTTAAGCCAGGGCGTTGAGGATGAATTGCTGATGGATCAGGCGGGGCTGCTTGGTAAACGCTCCAATGATATTGAAACCGGCCTGACCGAAGAAGCTCAATTCTTTGCCGATGCCTTAAAGAGTGAACTTACGATAATCATCAAATCCATTCACAGGCAGCGTTTTTTCAATGTCTGTTTTTTTGTCGTTGTTGTCACGATTTCGCTCCTTTTTTCACTCTACATCATCCTGCAGTACATCAGCAGACCTCTCAACCATGCTGTTTCTATGATGAAGGATATTGCCGGGGGAGAGGGAGATTTGACCAAGCGTCTGAAACAAACCTCCAGAGACGAGATTGGCGAGCTGGCCAGGTGGTTTAATAATTTTATCAATAACCTGCGAACTCTTGTCGGACAGGTAATCGGTAATTCATCCAGATTGCAAAAGGCATCGTCAAGTCTTACCGCAACTGCGAAACAATTGTCTTGCGGTGCCGGGGAACTCAGGGAACAGGCCGATGAAACCACCCAGGTAATAGAAGAAATATCAACCCATATCCAGACAGTTGCTCTCACATCTGAGGAGATGGCGGAAAATGCCAATACCATTGCCGCATCTGCGAGAGACACAACAATGGAGGTGGTTTCCGTTGCTGCGGCTGTGGAGGAAATGGCTCCGACAATTGTTGAAATTTCCAATAGTTGTACCAGAGCCCAGGAGTTGGCTGAACAGGGAAACCTAGATGCCGACAGCGCAGTTGACAGTATAAATGAGCTTAACCTTGCTGCCGGAGATGTTGGTACGGTCGTGGATATTATCTCCAAAATCGCTGACCAGACCAATCTGCTGGCTCTGAATGCCACCATTGAGGCGGCAACTGCCGGTGATGCCGGGCTGGGTTTTGCCGTGGTGGCGGGTGAAATCAAAGAGCTGGCCCGGCAGACTTCAAAGGCAACTGTTGAAATAACTGCCAATATTCAAGGTATCCAGGAGAAGAGTTCAGGGATGTTGGGTGTCATTGACAAGGTCAGCGACATCAACAGTCAAATAAGGGAATTGACCACCAGTATTGCGGCAGCAGTGGAAGAACAGTCGGTTACAGCAGGAGAAATCAGCCGGATGGTGGCCTTTGCCTCCCAGGGGGTTGAAAATGTTTCAGGTAAGGTGGATGCTCTGACCAATGACATCACCCACACGGTTGTTCCCAGTATCTCTGAGGCTGCGGCCGGTGTCGGCAAAGTGTCCAGGAATTTTCAGGCCGTCAATCGTGTGGCTCTTGACACCGTTGAGTCGGTGGCTGCTATTGATGCGGATGCGGAACGTGTGTCAACCCTGGCAACACAACTGAATGGCCTGGTAACCAAATTCAAACTTGATAAATAATTCACATGATTCCCGTAACCTGGAATCATAACAAACAAGGAGATAAAAATGAAATTAAGACAAACGACCCTGTTGATTCTGTCAGTGCTGTTGATCGCTCCCGGCGCAGTTGCAACGGCCTGGGCTGGTGACGTGGTGCTGGTGACAAACAGGAGCGTTCCGGTAACAACACTTTCCAGACAGGATGTAAAAAACATCTTTCTGAGCAAAAAGAAAAATGTGGGCGGGGTTACAATCAAACTGACTGCTCTTAAGGACGATAGTCTTACCGAGCAGTTCCTCAAAGCCTATGTAGGCAAAACACCTTCTCAATTTTCCAGTTATTATAAAAAACTGGTCTTTACCGGTAAGGGCAAGCCGCCCAAGTCCATGGGCAGTGAGGCAGAAATGATCGCCTATATCGCCCGTACCAGTGGTGCCATGGGGTATGTCGGCACCGATGCGGTTACGGCTCGGGTGAAGACTATTGAGGTGACAAACTAAAACCCGCAAAGTTTATATAAAAATCTGGAGAAAAACATGAAGAATACTAATATATTGGCCGTAACTCTTGGTGGTGCTTTGTTGCTGAACGGCATGACACCCATGCAGGCTGAAGCCGATCAGTCCGCTGAATTAGCAGAACTCAAACAGATGATGCAGAATCAGGCCGCTGAGATTTCCGCCCTTAGACAGGAGGTATCAGTTTTAAAGAAGAAGCCTGCCGCTTCTGCTCAACCGGTCGATGTCAGAGAGCTTGAACAACAGATTGCAGTTCTTGCAGAAAACCAGGAAAATCATGAGGACTCTCTGGCTGATAAAATCGACATCCACGCCTCACTGTCCCAGGGTTATCTTCTCAGTGATGCGAATAACTGGGTTGCCAATACAGAGGATGGCAGCTTTGGCTATAATGAATTTGCCCTGAATGCCAGCTACCAGATCAGCGATAAACTACGGGCTGGTTTGCAGTTTATGTCAAGGGATTTTGGTCCGCTGATGAACAATAAGGTTTATCTGGACTGGGCTATTCTTGATTACTCCTGGCGTGATGAGCTGGGTGTACGCTTTGGCCGCCTGAAAACCGCTTATGGTCTGCACAACGAGAGCCGCGATATTGATGGAGCCAGGATTTCTATTTTGCTGCCTCAAAGTGTCTATACGGAGAGAAACCGTGATCTGTTCAATGGTGTTGATGGGGCTGGTTTGCATGGTGTTTTTGACATGGGCAGGATCGGCACTATGAGTTATCAGGCTGCATTAGGTCAACATGACTTTGACAAGGAGGACGGCACTGCTAAGTGGTTGGAAGCCCTTCCCTATATTGCCACTGGCAGTATTTCCTCAATTTCTTCACCTTATCTCGGTCACGCACAACTGGATTACGCTACTCCGATAGAGGGGCTGCGTCTGATGGCTTCTTACCTGGCTGGGGAGGTGACTCTTCAGGCGATAACTTCAGCCTATAATTCAATTCCTGATGCGAAAAAGGCTGTAATGGAAATGTCTGATTATTCAGAATGGACAGCTTCGGTGGAGTACACATGGAATAACCTCATTATCGCTGGCGAGTACCGCGAGGTCACAAATCCCGACCAGGAGTTTTTTATAGATGGCAATTTAACCCGCAAGTCCAATGGATTTTCTGAGAGCTGGTATGTAAGTACCTCCTATCGTTTTGCAGACTGGTTTGCCGCTGAGGTTTATTACTCCGAATATTCCCTGTATTTTAACGATAAGGGCGGAGAATTCTATGTCGCTATGGGACAGGATGATTTTCTGAGCTGGCAAAAGGATCTTGCGTTTACCGGTCGCTTTGACATTAATGATAACTGGATTTTTAAGGCCGGTGTCACCTTTTCAGACGGCCTGGCTACCGGGCTATCCAATGACTACCCTGTTGCCGGAATTGCCGAGCAGGATTGGATTCTCTACTCGCTTAAAACGACAGTATCATTTTAACGCATTGAAAAAACAGGAGTATTCCTCATGTTCCAGATCTCGTAAAACAAGTTTTACGAGATGTCATAAAGAAACGTAACTGTAGCATTTAGAGCAAAAGTAGACAGTTCGATTCGTCATTCCGGCGTGCTGTTGGCCGGAGGTAGGTAAGCGCAGACTCCGAGCGAAGACTCCGATCCAGGGAATAGCGATCTTTCTGGATCGGAGTCTTCGCTTACCCCCGGCTAACAGCACGCCGGGA
>DAOVTM010000053.1 GCA_030633145.1 Desulfobulbaceae bacterium | reverse complement strand
CCCCTCTATTTTCTGGCTTTCTGGTTTCTGGCTTTCTGGTTTTCTGAAATGTTTCAACTTGCGCACCAGGGTTGAACGGGCAATGCCAAGTACCTCTGCTGCCCTGGTCTGGTTCTGATCAAGCTGTTCCATAACATGGTAGATATGATCACGCTCAATCTCCACCAGTGGTTTCAGTTTAATCCTATTGACCGGAATAGTAAAAGATTTTTTCACATTTTCTTCTGCAAAGGATCCATTTAAGACCATTCCGCTGCGGTTTGTCAGCACCCCGAGCAGTTGAGAGGGTTTCAGCGTGTCATCCTCTGCGATGAGAACGGCACGGTCAATAATGTTCTTCAGCTCCCGGATATTACCAGGCCAGGAATATTTTTTCAGTAATTCCAGCTCATTCGCTTCCAGGAAAAAGGATGCACCCTGACCACTTTTCTGGAGAAAAAACTCACATAAGACCTCGATATCGTCCAGTCTCTCTTTGAGCGGCGGCAGATGGATATGGAGAACCGACAAACGATAAAAGAGATCCTCACGAAAGGTTTTGTCCCGAATGGCCTGTTCCATATCAAGATTGGTAGCCGTTATAATACGGACATCAACCTGTTTTCGCTTTTCACTACCAATGCGCTGGATACAGCCATCGTCCAGCACCCCCAGCAGCTTGACTTGAAGATGTACCGGCAGGGTGCCGATTTCATCTAGAAACAGGGTGCCGCTGTCAGCCATCTCAAAGATGCCCCGCCGCATCTTTGTGGCTCCGGTAAAGGCTCCCTTTTCATGGCCGAACAACTCTGATTCGATGAGGTTTTCCGGCAAGGAACCGCAGTTGATGCTGATAAATGGTCGTTTTGCCAGCTGACTCTGAAAATGGATACAGCGGGCAAGAAAGGATTTACCGGTTCCGGTAAGTCCAGTCAAAAGGATCGGAGCATCGGTGCCAGCAGCGATGTTGACCGCATCCCTGACCCTGCCTGCCGCCTCGCTGCCCCCGAGAAAGACAGTGGCTTCTTTTTTTCGATCCTGCTGCCAGGAAGAAATTTCTTCAACATGCTCCAGCTCGGCTATACGCAGAGCCTTTTTCAGGATGAACATCAACCCGTCAATATCAAACGGCTTGGTCAAATAATCAAAGGCCCCGGTTTTAACGGCCTGAACCGCAGTATCAATGTTGGGGTAAGCAGTGGTGAAAATAATTTTGGACTGCTGATTCTCGGCCAGGATTTCCGGGCAGATCTCAGCCCCGCTCCGATCCGGCAGCCGCTGGTCAAGCAGAACCACGTCCATTCGTTCCTGCCGACACAGGGACAGTCCTGATGCAGCGGTGTGAGCGGTAAAGAAACGTATGGACGCATCTGGAGCGGACATGGTAACAGCGTCGCAGAACAGAGTGTCATCGTCAATGATCAGGATATTGAATCGTTTCATTGCTCACTGTTCAGTAACTGAAAAGGAAGGGGGTTCACTGGCTGCTCTCCGGAATCGTAATCACAAAACAGGCTCCGCCAGCCTGATTTCCAGCCACTTTTATGGTGCAGTTCATTGCGGTGAGCATTTTTCTGACAATGGTAAGACCGAGTCCGGTTCCCTTGGCACTGGTAGTGTAAAACGGTCTAAACAACTCGGATACATCGTCCTCTGAAAAGCCACAGCCGTTATCCTCAAAGCGTATCTGAAAAAAGCCTTCGTTTTTTTTGACCAGGTAAATAGTAATCCTCGCCTCATCCACTCCCTCCAGGGCGTTCACAGCATTGGTCAACAGGTTGAGGAGAACCTGATGCAAGGCTCGTTCATCCACTATGCCCTCCCCCTCAGCCATGAGGGTGCATTCCAGCCTGATCCCCTTTTGTTCCATATCATTGCTGTGCATCCAGGTAAAATGCTCAAGAAACGTCCTCAGATCAACCGAAACCAGCACCTGTTCCTCATGGATATTAAAATTCTTCATAGAGTAGAGCAAATACTCCATCCGTATAATCTCTTTCATGCTCCGGTCAAGAAATTGCTCTACCTGCTCAGGACCGAAGACGGTAAACTGCTTCCGCAGCACAGAGATGGCCATTTTCAGGGAGTTGAGGGGATTGCCGAGTTCATGACGGATGCCGGAGAAGACAAACCCGGTGTTGTCCATCAGGTTAGCGGCCTCGGCAATGGATTCAAGCCGTTTCTTTTCCGTGTCGTCACTCTTAAAGATGACAAAACCGGTGACCTCATCCAATTCTTCCCTGATGGGTGCCACCACCACGCTCTCCTCATACAACGAACCATCCTTACGGGAATTGCGGATGGTTCCGTGCCAGTCCTCGCCCTTGCGAACCTTCTGCAAAACCTGACGACAGTCAACCTTTCCCTGTTCATCGACCTGTATTTCCGCAAGATTCTGTCCAAGAATCTCTTCCTGGCTATAACCGGTCAATTGCTCCGTGGCCGGGTTGGCGTAATAAATAATACCCGAGACATCCGCCATCAAAACACAGCGGTTCAGATGCTCAATGGCTGCGACCAGCCTCTCTCTTTCCCTGGACTTGAGACTGCATTGCATGGCACTGCCGATAATATCGCAGGCAGTGAGCATGGCACTGATCAGGGCATCACTCCATTTTTTGTCCAGACGGCTGCAGTCAAGTCCCAGGCAGCCCCACAGGGTGTGATTAATATAGACCGGAAGAATAAGGTAGGAGCGAATACTGTTTTTCCGAAGCTCGTCGCATACGCCAGCGGGAACAGACTCATCGGGTCCGGCCAGCGGTCTGCCAGTGGACATCAACTCGGCAATATCCTTCCATTCGGAAAGAATCTCCACACTTGACATCCTGCAATTGCTGTATTGAATAAACCAGTTATACTCCTGCTGCTCATCCATGGGAGTATCAAAGGTCTTGAAATAGATATGTTCGCAGATGCTGCTGCTTCCCAGATAGTTAAGCGCAGGCTGGATAACCTCCTTCCAGTTGTCGTGCTTGAGAAAGCTGTTTGCAATATAGTTCACCGCACTGAGAATGGAATCTCGCTGACGCAGCTCACTGGCTTGATTTTCCAGCTGTTCTCTGATTACCTTGGCTTCCAGGGCACTGTTCACTCTGGCGCAGAGCAGTGTTTTTTTAATCGGCTTAAAGATAAAGTCAACTGCGCCTTCATTAAACCCCCGGAGTTCATTCTCCTCGCCTTCGGCAGAGGTGAGAAAAATAACCGGAATATCCCGAGTAGAGTTTCTTTCCTTTAACTGGCGGCAGACCTCGTATCCGGTCTGATCCGGGAGCATCAGATCCAGAAGGATCAGATCCGGTTGTTCATCTGCGGCCAGCAACAGCCCTCCACTCCCGGTATCCGCTTCCATTACTTCATGATCATCCTGTTCCAGGATCTCACTGAGTATGGCCGTCATAATGGGGTCATCGTCAATAACGAGAATAAATGCCATCGTAATAAGTTTTAAGTTTTGAGTAGTGATTTACCTAAACAGGCTGTAGCAAAACAGGACATTGTAGCAAAACAGGTCAGCCAAAACAACACAATTCGCAAAACCCATTTGAGTGAATATACTTCATCTTGCTGAAGCAGCAAGGATTTCATTTTTAAATTTTTCCGGCAAAAAAATTGCTAAGTATAATTGTACATCATTTTCAGCAATACTGATATAGATACAGAATACCATGGCAATAAACGAAACATTAGATATACACCGGAAAAAAGATTTGACACGCAAGGTGCTAATCGTCGATGATGAACAAGAACTGCTGCTGTCCATTCAGACCGGTTTTGAATACAACGAACGCTTTCAGGTGCTTACTGCCGGCAACGGTAAAGAGGCTCTCAAGGTCATGGGTGATCATAAGATTGACCTGGTGGTAACAGACCTGAAAATGCCTGAGATGGACGGTGTTGAACTACTTGCGGTCATGAGTGAAAAGTTTCCAGAGGTGCCGACTATTGTCATGACCGCCTTTGGCACCGAGGTGATCGAGCAGCAGCTTGTAAAGGCCGGAACCCTGTCCACGCTTGACAAGCCGCTTGATATCGATGCCTTGGACGAGGCCATCAACAAGGCACTGGACTGTTCTCGCAAACAGGACGGAACCCTTGCCGGCATCAGCCTGGGTAACTTCCTGCAGCTCATCACAATGGAGGGAAAAACAGCGCAAATCAATGTTTTTCACCATGGCGGGCAGAGGGCAGGAAGCCTGTTCTTTCAGGATGGACAGCTCCTTGACGGAACATACCTTGACATCAATGGCGACAAGGCAGTGCTGGAAATGCTGAGTTGGGAGAATGTACGAATTGCCATTGACGACATGAGTGTTCCCTTTCCGGAACCTGCCCTGAAGCATGATCTGATTTATCTTATCCTGGAGTCAGCTCGGCTCAAGGATGAAAGCAACGATGCCAACCCCCTGGATGAGGTCAAAAAAGAGTTTAATCGGATTCAGGAGCAGCAGGCCAGGGAGGAACAGGAGCGGATAGAACGGGAAAAGAGAGAAGAAAAGGAGAGAAAGGAAAGAGAACGAATAGAACAGGAACGGATAGAACGAGATAAAAAAGCAGAAGAGGAGAGAAGAGAAAGAGAACGGTTGGAACAGGAACGAATAGAACAAGAAAAAAAAGCAAAAGAAGAACAGGATAAACTAAAACAGCAACACAAAGCACAACCAACTTTTACAGGAGGAGAAGCGATGGCCGGTTTAAAAGACTTACTCAAGGAAATGGCCGACGAGATGGACGGCGTTCTGGCGATTCAGATTACAGGTATGGACGGTATCACCATTGCCATGCACAATCCCACAGGAACAGATGTGGATGCAATTTCCGCAAAATTTGCCATGATTATGAAGATGGTGGATAAATCTGTTGAGGCTCTGCAGGGAATGGGTGATTTTGAAGAAAACCTGGTTCAGTCCCAGAATGCCTGGATTCTGACCCGTTTTATTAACCCCCAGTACTATGTCGGCATTGCGGTCAGCCGGGACGGTACCCTGGGTAACGTGCGTCTGGTTGCGCAGCGGTATCTGGATCAGTTGCGCAGGTCGTTATAGAGAATTTCAACCTTATTCATTATTCCTAACAAAACAGGAGAATATCCATGGCTACAGAAGAACAGAAAAAACAAAATATAATGAGGATGATGACCCTGATGATCAGTGGCATGGCCAAGGCACTGTATGACATGCTCGGCGAAACCGCATTCGCCACCATGGCCGAGGTCGGCAAGACGACCCTGGAGATCATGGAACAGGAAATGGGTCTTGAAGTGGATGGAGAAAACCCGAAAGACGTGATCACTGAAATCGGTCGTATCTTTGCCGATGAGATGGGCTTTGTTGAGTCCTTTACCACGGAACAGGACGGCAATAAGATCAACCTCAAGGTTCATCACTGTCAGGGCTGGAACCTTACCCAGTCCATCCTGAAAACCGGGGTGGAGATCCCCTTTACCTGTCCGATCATGAATGTTTGTCAGGCCGCATTGATTAGAATGGGGAAACCGGCGCAAAAGTCAATTGAGTCTATGCCGGACACCCGTGGTTCTTCCATTACCTTTACCCTGATTGATGCCTAGTCGGATTCATTGTCGGGTTACGGGCTTAGGCTCTGACCCGACCTGCATTGTTACATTGCTTTTGGATCATAAACATAAGTCATCTTCCATACGTCATCTTTCATGAAGGATTTCTGCCCTAACTGCGATTTTCCAGCGTTCACTTCCCGCCCGGACAGCCTCACCGTACCTGAAGCACGCTATTTTCAGGATCTCCTTTACCGCATCATTAAAATAGGAACCGAGGTAGAGTTTGCCCTGCCCAAAGGGGTACTCCGTGATGACCTTCAACCCCGTATTGAAAAGGCGTTGCAGCCTTCCAGGGACATGAACCGTCTGGGTACCCTGGGGGTATATGATGTCATCAAGGAGCATTGCGGCATAGAAATACTGGTCATTGGCAGACACCCCCACTGGGATGCCCTGCTGCGCCAATACAGGGGTATTATCCTGCCCCTGCTCAAGGAAAAGATCAGGATACGCCCTACCTGTGGTCTCCATTTTCATCTGCTGGGTATTGGCTTGGCCGAGGAGATTCCTGAGATCATCCTGGCCAATTTCTGGAATATGACCCGCATCTTTGCCCCTGGGCTGAAATATATCACCTCCGGGGGTAAGTCTAGAAAGGGATTATGCAGGAGACGGCAGCATAACGCCCACCAGGAGTTTATCAAACACTCACCTGCGGATCACTCCATGCGGGAGATCCAGGAAATATTGAAAAAGAGTTTTGATGTTCCAGAGCACCAGAACTTTCTCAACCTTGAGCATATCAAATTCAGCGAGCAAGGGGCGGTCACGGATATTCATGTGGAGATGCGTTTTCCGGACGGGGATCTCTGCCCGGTCTCCATCACCGCCAAGACCTTTCTCTTCCTGACCATGCTCCTGAAGGCGGTGGAGATCTCCAAGTTCGGCCTGCTTAATATTGAAGAGTGTACCATTCTGGAACGAAACAGTGAACTGATGGACATGATCTCCAATAACGAGGGGAAGGTCGCCACCAGTGATACCGGGGCGATTGATGATGTTATCCTTCAGGAATACCGAAAAAACACACTGGCCATGCTCACCTTTCTCAAATCCATCTTTCTGATATTGGACAACCCAGGAGAGGCAATTCTCCATCAGTTGGCCCTGCTGCCGATCTCTCTGCGCAGGGATCGAGCCGACAGCTGGGAAAAGATTGAAGAGGATCTCTCCGGCCATATTCCCATTGTACAAAAACTTGACACAACCGACTATGAATTGATAAAAATTATCGAACTGGGGATAGTCCTTAACAGGAAGACAGAAGCAGACTGGCACACAAACGTTGCAACCATCCTGAAAATCAAAAAAGGAGAAATAGCACGGCGGCTGGCAAACTACACAGACCGGACTCCAACCTGGCAGCCGGATCTTGGTTCGGTTGTTTTTTTGCGATGACTTTTGAGTTATGAGTAGTGAGAACTCACCCCTCAACACTCAATACTCAATACTCACAAAACTCAAAACTCAATACTCAAATGTGCGGAATTGCGGGAACACTCATAAGCCCTGGTAGAACACCGGAACAACTGGAACGGATCAAAGAGCTGTTCACTGCCAACCTGATCGCCAATGAACAGCGGGGCAGGGAGGCAGCAGGAGTGGCGATCCTCAATAACGATTCAAGCTGGCAGGTTGACAAGGCACCGCTCACCGCCAGCCGTTTTGTAGAGACGGACGGCTACACCGACATCATGGCATCTCTGTCTGAGCGGACGACCCTGTTACTCGGGCATACCAGGGAACCGACCAAGGGTTCCCCCAAGGAAAACGTCAACAATCACCCCATTATCCGAGGCAACATCGTTGGAGTGCATAACGGCACCATTGCCAACGACGACTTTATCTTCAGCAGCCACGCCCATGCAAAAAACAGGATCGGCTCTGTGGACAGCGAGGCGATCTTTGCCCTGCTGGACGGTATCTCAGGTGCTATGAATCACCCTTCCTACGCAGGTAAGGTTCAGGATTTCTCCAGGCTGCTGGTGGGTTCCTACACCATCCTCTATTTCAACCCGGCTCTGCCCTGGCAGATCTATCTCCTCAAGTACAAGAACCCGATCTCCGTCCATTGGTCACGGGAACTTGGAGCCCTCTTTTTCTCCTCCCGTTACCTTTTTTTGCGTAAGGCATTCGGTAAAATTGTCATCACCGAGGCTCTGCCCGGCAGAACTGGGTTTATATTTGATGCCAGATGCATTGAAAAACAGGGAAAACAGCCTTGCGATTCTTTTTCACTGGCTGATGAGGAGAGCAGTAGTCATTCAAGTTGAAAAAATTATCCTTATGATTTATAAAGAGGACAATGGATTCGTTGTTCCCTTGGAATCCGGTTCATACAAGGACAACCAAGGACAACCATACTCTTTCACCTTTGAATAAATACGCAAAAAAATCCCATGATAAAACAACTCCCTCCCCTGCTGGAACGGCTCAAAGAAGAACTTCCTGGTTTTCTCGCTGCCGCAGTAGTCAACACTGACGACGGCCTCTCCCTTGCTGAACTAAGCATTAGGGAAGAGATCGCTGCGGATGCCGCTTCAGCGTACCTGACCTCCATCGTCAAAGCAAACCGCCGAGCCATCAAACTGCTGGCCGGTGACCAGGTAACGGATGATATTATCATCAGTACTGAAGAGTATCACTTTATTATCCGCTTGATTACTGGCCTGCCGTTCTTTCTCTTTGTTATGACGGAACGAACCGAATGGCTGGGCAGAACCAAGATGATCATGGAGAAATACCAGCAGGAACTTGGTAAAATCATGCACCACCAATCAGAGCAGGATCTGTGAGCGGATGGAAAGTAACGCCTATGATAAACTGATCCTCTGTTGGACTGCCATCCTCCTCCTGGTTCCCAAGCTCCTGCTTGGGAACTATACCTTGAAAGTTCAAGCTTTCATAGGTTCAAGAGAAGCTGGAGCTTCTACAAGCAGGTTCCCAAGCTGGAGCTTGGGAACCAGAGTAATCATTGGTATCCTTCTTAGCTGTTTTTCCGCCCAGACCGTGTCAGCTTCCCCGGCCATGGATGATGAGATACACCACCTCCTTAATGCTGTTGCAACCTCTGACTGCGTCTTTGTCCGCAATAACAGCCGCTACAAGCCGGATGAGGCGGTCAAACACATTGAAAAAAAGTATAATTATCTAAAAAAACGGATCAAAACAACAGAGGACTTTATCATGGGTGCTGCAACCAAGAGCAGCATGTCGGGTAAACCCTACCTGATGATCTGTAACGGCAGGGAGACTCCATCCGCAGACTGGCTGCACTCCAAACTCACTGAATATCGGTCAAAAAAATAACTGGGTCGGAACCATTCACCTTAATCGAGGCCGTAATGACCTTTGTATCAGCCTGGCAACACCCTATTCTTCTTATCATCCGGTTCCTGCTTTTTTCCCTCAGCGGATTTTTTTTCCTCAGCGGCTGCGCTTCCCTGCCTCCAAATACGGGACAGGTAACAACCGCACTGCAGGACGTTGACGATACCCGCCTTGCCAGGGCAATGCGGGTACATGAGGAACGACATCCGGGTCAATCCGGCTTCCTCCTCCTCAACAATGGACTTGATGCCCTGGTTGCGCGTGCTGCCCTGGCAGAGGCTGCAGACAAGACCATAGATATCCAGTACTACCTCTTCCATGACGACATTGTCGGCAACCTGCTGGCCTATAAACTGCTGGAGGCGGCAGAGAGAGGGGTGCGGCTTCGCTTACTGCTGGATGATATGGGACTGGATGGTCGGGACAGAGAAATTGCTGCCCTTTCCGCACACCCTAATATTGAAATTCGCGTTTTTAACCCCTTTACCAGAGGAATGATACGTTCCATCCAGTTCCTGACCCGTTTTGGTGATGTTACCCGGCGAATGCACAACAAGACCTTTACCGCAGACAACCGAGCCTCCATAGCCGGCGGTCGGAACATTGGCAATGAATACTTTAATGCTGATCCCGACCTTGCCTTTGGTGATCTGGATATACTGGCAATCGGCCCGGTGGTAAAAGAGGTTTCCGCCTCCTTTGACACCTTCTGGAACAGTACACTCTCCTGGCCCATAGAAGATCTGGCAACATCGGCTCCTGTAATAGACTTTGAAACAAAACGGATTCAATGGGAAACGGAGATAGAGAAACAGCGGGATTCTGAATATGTGCAGGCCCTGCGTAACTCGGATCTCAATCAGCGCATACTGACCGGAGAGCAGCTTGATTATGAATGGGGTGAGGCAAGGGTTCTCGTTGATAAGCCGGAAAAGATCAGCAGTGATGTCCAGAAAAAAGAATACTATCTTGCCCCCAAGCTGAAAAAACACCTGGAGAAAACAGAAAAGGAGCTGATCATTCTATCCGCCTATTTTGTGCCAGGACGAGAAGGAGTACGCTTCCTGCGCTCCCTGCAGAAAAAAGGTGTTCAGGTGCGAATCTTCACCAACTCGCTGGCCTCAAACGACGTGCCGTTTGTCCATGCCGGGTATGCCCGATACCGGCGTGACCTCCTTAGGGCTGGAATAGAGTTGTATGAAATGGACAGAAAGCTGGACAAGAAAGAGTATCGACAACATAAGAAGGAGAATAAAAAAACCCGTAAAATCGGCCAGTCAAAATCCAGCCTCCATGCCAAGACATTTATTATGGATCGTGAGAACCTCTTTATCAGCTCCTTTAACTTTGATCCCCGTTCCATTAAAATAAACACCGAGATAGGAATCCTCTTCCATGCCCCGGTCATGGCCGGAAAAATGGCAGCGGCATTTGACCACAACATTGAAGAGAAGGCATTTACACTGGAGATGGAGACCGAAGAAGACGGGGTGGAGATGATCCGCTGGGTCAATACAGACGCAAACGGCAAGCGGCTGGTCTATACCAATGACCCATATACCTCGTTTATGGGTCGTTTACTGCTTGGAATTACCGGCTGGCTGCCCATTGAATCTCAACTATAATAGAGTTTTGAGTGATGAGTAGTGAAATATCACAGGTTGTTCAAACTCAACACTCAGAACTCACAACTCAAAAGACAATGAACGATCCCTTTGCACTGCATCGCTTTGTTGAGGCGCAGAAAAGCTGCTATCCCGCAGTTCTTGAAGAGCTGCAGAACGGTAAAAAGCAAGGCCACTGGATGTGGTTTGTTTTTCCCCAGTTTGCAGGGCTGGGCTACAGTCCAATGGCCAGGCTCTATGCAATCAAAGAACTGGAAGAGGCTGTGGCCTATCTGCAACACCCCGTCTTGGGGTCACGGCTGCGGGAATGTTCAGAAGCGGTACTGGGGATAGAGGGAAAGACAATCTCGGAGATTTTCGGTTATCCCGATGACCTTAAACTGCACTCCTCCATGACCCTCTTTTCCCTGGCCGCAATAGACGCAACCGTTTTCAGCAGGGTCATTGATCACTGTTTCAATGGCAGCATGGATGAGCGAAGCCGACAGCTTATTCTTGACTCACCCGTTTGAAAACCCGCACCTTACCTGGACAGCCCCAGATTCTTGAAAAGCCGCAGACAGGCCCTGGACTGGTTCAGGGTATAGAGGTGAATACCGGCTGTCCCCTGATCCATCAGCTCCCGTACCTGTTCCGCAGCCCAGTGGGTTCCAAAACGGGCAACGCTTTCCTCATCATCAAGGCGATCCAGCCAACGGCTGAAGGCGGCAGGAATACGGGAACCGGCTGCCAGTTCTGAAAGGCGGGAGAGCATCTTTGCAGAAGTCACCGGCAGGATTCCGGCCACAATGGGGATGTCAATACCCCGAGCCTCGCACCGATGGCGAAAATCATAAAAATCACGGTTTTCAAAAAAAAGCTGGGTCACGATATAATCTGCACCGGCATCCACCTTTTCCTTGAGATAGTCCATCTCCTGCATCCGGTTAGGAGTTGCCGGATGTCCTTCTGGAAAACCGGCAACTCCGACACCCATTTCCGGAAACTCCTTACGGATAAAAGATATCAGATCAGCCGCCTGCTGGAAATGATCTCCACTGGACTTCCAGTCATGGTCATGCAGGGGCGGATCGCCCCGCAGGGCCAGGATGTTCATAACCCCGGCTGCCTGTAACTCCCTGAGTACCCTGCGCATGGTCTCCAGGTCGGATCCAACGCAGGTCAGATGGGATACAATGGGCTGATCATGACGGGCGGTGATCGCCTTGATCGTAGTCAGGGTACGCTCCTGGGTGGTGCCGCCCGCTCCATAGGTAACGCTTATATGACCGGGCTCGAGGGATGCCAGGTCATCTATATGTAGCAGCAGTTCATCCAGAGCTTCCCGGTTCGGGGGCGGGAAGAACTCAAAACTGATTGATGTCTTGTCGGCTTGAAAGGTCTCTTGAATTCGCATCAGTCTTCTCTACAGGTAGTTGGGAACTTCCAGTTCCTATGGTAACAAAATTCAGGTAACAAAATACAGCGGAATGGTACTGGCAATGGTAGAGGAAACGTACTAAACAACCACTGGCTATACTATACATTTCCTTTGGGAAATGAGCCGCTTCATTATATATACTGTGGTAAAGGTAACGATTTAGTGGGTCATAATTGAAATATAATATCCATAATCAAGCAAAATGTCGGTTGTGTTCTCACCGGCAAATTCTATAAATTCTTTTAATTTTCCAAGCATCCTTTGGCATCCTTCATCTGCCAGTTGACACTTTTCGCACAACCTGGTTCCCAGGTAAGCGCAGACTCCGAGCTCCAGCTTGGGAACCTGTTTTTAGAAGCTCCAGCTTCTCGTAATAGCTGAGAAGCTGGAGTTCGGAGTCTGCGCTTACCTGGGAACCAGGAACTTTACGGAAACATTGTATTACCAAAAGTGTCAACTACTTTTCGCCTGAAATGAAGGATGCCCATCCTTTTAGCTATTTCCTTACTGACACTATTCTCTGTATAGTCATCCTTGTCTCTGATAAACTGCATATTAGATAGATATGATTTGAATTTTGAAGGATAACTTTTCCGTCGTTGTATCAGTTCACCGCTAAAATCAGCCTGCACTCGTCCGTGATCAATCCGGTTACTGCGAATCCGAGCGTGTGCAATAGCTGCAACAGCAGCCTGCAATGCAGCATAATACGCTCGATTGGCACAGGCATTAAAAAGATCTGCCTCAAAACAAACCGTGGCTGCAATGAGATTTTCTTTTGCTTTTGCCAAAAATTCTGCTTTCACATTCTGATTTTCACAGCACTCCATTAATTTGACTGGAGTTTCGTATTTCTTTCTGAGGCATCGTTTGCCAGACTTCCCTGATATGCATGTGAGTTAACACATTTATCCTTTTCTTTACATTTTACCTTAAAAAAAGAGAAAGGCAATAAAAAAATTCCTGACATTAACCAGATACAAAATCTCCGTACCCTCCAGCATAAACACAATGTCAGGAGAGTACAAATGTCATCGACAGGTGTTGGCATCGGGGTGAGAGATTCTGAACTACGCCAAGGACAAGAGCGTTGAAGAAGAAGCTATAAAGTTCAATGTAACCAATAGCTCAATTTATGAATGGCGGCGTGCATTGAAACGTCGTGGCGAGAATGCTGGTATTCAGCAAGCATACGGTAAAATTGAGGTCATTCAAAACCGTCAGGAAGAACTTGATCTTCGCAGGCAAGAAGATTTTTTACGAGAATTTGCCGAAACCGAGCGTCAGGGATGGCTGCTGGAAAAGGAATGTGATGAAAGTACACCTGAAACTGAAAAGAATCTGCTGTTCCAGCTAAGTGAAAAAGCTGTATTGGGTGGTTTACCCCTACAGAGAATCTTTTGGGAAGGTAAGCTGAAACTCTTGCTTGAGCATTGTCATGGTATAATTTCAGCTATCTGCCGTCATATCCGCCGTTTGTTTGAGGCAACATGGAATGATCGTTTCGTTTTGATCAGCAATTTGGTTGCGTGGGAGCAGCAACTCGTTTGATTCCCCCCTGTATATGGAGTTACCCAGGGGGATGAAGATTAAAATAAGGAAACAATCAGACTACCAAGCGTGTTTGATAGATACTTTTTTGAAATTCAATCTATTTGAAACTGATTTTACTGTAAAAACGGCTCACACTAAAGGATAGTCTGAGTCAAACT
>DAOVTM010000338.1 GCA_030633145.1 Desulfobulbaceae bacterium | reverse complement strand
CATTGAATACATTGGCCCGGACGGCAACCTGATGACTGAATCCTACCGGGATTTCAGCCGCAAACAGATCAAGTCCGAGTTTGGGTCGCTGGATGATTTTCTCCGGCGCTGGAGCAAGGCTTATAAGAAGAAGATTATTTTGGAGTTATTAGAAGAACACGGCGTAATCCTGGACAACCTTGCCGATGAAGTGGGCAGGGAGTATGGCGATTTTGATCTTATCTGCCATATCGCCTTTGATCAGCCGCCGCTGACCCGCAGAGAACGGGCGGAAAATGTCAAGAAGCGTAATTATTTCACCAAATACGGTGAACAGGCACGCATGGTTTTGAATACCCTGCTCGATAAATACGCTGATGAGGGGATACGCAGTATTGAAAATACCAGGATACTCATGCTCAAACCGTTCAGCGATATGGGAACTCCCATGGAGATTATTAACCAGGCTTTTGGCGGTAAGACTTCCTATGAAAATGCCCTGCACGAGCTGGAACAGGAGTTGTTTTATCTGGAGAAAACCGGATAATATTCCCCCTGGTTCCCACGCTCCAGCGTCCCGATTCAAGCACGGAAACACGGTTCTCAAGTCGGAGCTCTTACTCGTTCCCATGCGCTGCGTGGGAATGCGCATCGGCGCGCTGCGCCATAAAAGACGCAGCGCGTCCCTAACCGTTCCCACGCAGCGCGTGGGAACGAGAGTAAATAACCGTTGTGGTGGCATTCCCCTGGTTCCCAAGCTGGGGTTCGGAGTCTTCGCTTACCTGGGAACCAGAATAACCAGCATAAAAAAGAATTTCAAAACCAGAATAATAACGAGGCATAAATGAGCAACGTAACCGGCATAATAAAATCCATCCAGGACATCATGCGCAAAGACGTAGGCGTGGACGGCGATGCCCAGCGCATCAGCCAACTGGTCTGGATGTTCTTCCTGAAAATCTTTGATGACCGGGAAGACGAGCTGGAACTGCTCGAAGACGACTACACCTCGCCCCTGCCCGAAGAACTGCGCTGGCGATCCTGGGCAAAAGACCCGGAAGGCATGACCGGCGAGACCCTGTCCGATTTTGTCAACCTGCAACTCTTCCCAACCCTGAAAAGCAAACTCACCACCCGTGGCACAGCCGGAAAACGAGCTTTGGTAATCCGGGATGTCTTTGAAGATGCCTACAACTACATGAAATCCGGCACCCTCATGCGCCAGGTCATCAACAAGATCTGCGAGATCGACTTCAACACCCGAAAAGACCGCCACACCTTTGGCGCCATCTACGAGCAAATCCTCAAAGACCTGCAAAGCGCAGGCAATGCCGGAGAGTTCTACACCCCGCGCGCCGTGACCAGCTTTATCGTCAATCGGGTCGATCCACAGCTTGCTGAAATCATGCTTGATCCGGCCTGCGGCACCGGCGGTTTTCTTTCCTCCACCATCGAGCATAAGCGCAAATCCGTTAAAACTCCAGAGGACGAAGAGACCCTGCAAGCCTCTATCCACGGGGTGGAAAAAAAGGCGCTGCCCCACATGCTCTGCGTCACCAACATGATCCTGCACGGTATTGACACGCCCGCCAATATCAAGCACGACAACACCCTGAGCCGCCCGTTGCGGGATTACTCCAACAAAGACCGGGTGCATGTCATTGTCACCAATCCACCCTTTGGCGGCATGGAGGAAGACGGTATTGAAAACAACTTTCCCGCCTCCTTTCGCACCCGTGAGACCGCTGATCTGTTCATGACCCTGATTATCCATCTGCTCAAAAAACAGGGTCGGGCTGCCGTGGTGCTGCCGGACGGCTTTTTCTTTGGCGAGGGCATGAAGACCCGGCTCAAAGAAAAGCTGCTCAGCGAGTGCAACCTGCACACCATTGTCCGGTTGCCCAACGGCGTGTTCAATCCCTATACCGGCATCAAGACCAACCTGCTTTTTTTCACCAAAGGCCAGCCCACCGAGCAAATCTGGTATTACGAGCATCCCTATCCCCAGGGGGTGAAGAGCTATAACAAGACCAAGCCCATGCGCTTTGAGGAGTTTCAGCCGGAGATCGACTGGTGGGGCAGGGAGGCTGATGGCTTTGCCGACAGGAAGGAGACCGAGCAGGCGTGGAAGGTCACCATTGATGAGATCAAGGCGCGTAACTACAACCTGGATATCAAGAATCCCCATGTTGACGAGCAGGTTATTCATGATCCTGATCAGTTGCTGGAGGAATATGAACAACAGCAGCAGGAGATTGCCGGTCTGCGTGATCAGTTGAAAGGGATTCTGGCCGAGGCGCTGAATACCAACGGGGCGGGTTGAAGATGAGGGATTTGATAACCGAACATATTGATATCTGGACTGGCGCGCAAACGCCAAAGAAGACCGGTGGCCGAGGCCGGGGCAGGAAGGCCGGTGACCAGAGCCTGTATGGAATAAAGAAGCTGCGGGAATTGATATTGGACTTGGCTGTGCGTGGGAGACTTGTGAAGCAGGATTCGAGGGATGAGTCTGCCAGTGAATTGTTGAAGAGAATTGCTGCGGAGAAGGCTCGGCTGATTAAAGCCGGGGAGATTAAAAAACAGAAGAAGTTGCCAGAGATCAAGGAGGAAGAAAAAAACTTTGAGTTGCCTCATGGTTGGGAGAACTGTCGCTTTGGAACTCTTGTAAATTCTATTATGAGTGGTGGCACTCCAAGCAAACGAAACCCAGAATACTGGAATGGTGACATACCCTGGGCAAGTGTCAAGGATCTCGGGTGGGCTAAATACTTAAAGAAGACTCAAGATCACATAACACAAAAAGGTTTAAAAGTTGGAAGTAAACTTGCTGCGATTAACGATGTTATCATTTGTACACGTATGGGGTTAGGAAAAGTTGCTATTGCCAAAGTCGAGGTCGCAATAAATCAAGATTTAAAAGCTGTTAAGCTCACATCTCTCTTAGATGTCGATTATTTTTTGATTTTTTTTGCAACATTAAAAATAACAGGTACAGGGACAACGGTAGCTGGAATCAGACAAAATGAGCTGTTAAACTATGTGTTTTTTCTCCCCTCACTCGTCGAACAACACCGCATAGTAGCCAAAGTCGATGAACTCATGTCCCTCTGCGACCAACTGGAGCAGCAACAGACCAACAGCAACGCCACCCATCAAACGTTATTGGCTACTCTGCTGACCTCGCTCACCAATGCCCCTGATCATGCCGCATTCACTGAATCCTGGCAACGCATCGCAAACCACTTCGACACCCTGTTCACCACGGAACAGTCCATCGACCAACTCAAACAAACCATCCTCCAATTTGCCGTCATGGGCAAACTCGTTTCCCAAGACCCCAATGACGAACCTGCCAGTGTGCTGCTGGAAAAAATAGCCAAAGAAAAAGCGAGGTTAATCAAAGAAGGCAAAATCAAAAAGCAGAAAAAACTGCCGGAAATCGGTGAGGATGAAAAGCCGTTTAGCTTACCAGTTGGATGGGAACATGCTCGATTGCAAGTGATTATAGACGTTCGAGATGGCACTCATGATTCACCAAAAGATGCTGTTGGTTCTATCACTTACCCGTTGGTGACAAGCAAAAATTTTAAAGATGGTAAAATCAACTTCAATGAAGCCAGAAGAATTTCAGCGGAAGATCATTTTAACATTATCAAACGGTCACTTGTCAGTCGACATGACATCCTTTTTTCAATGATTGGTGGAAATTTAGGAAATCAGGTGATGGTTAATGATGACCGCCCCTTTAGTATAAAAAATGTGGCATTATTCAAATATTACGATAAAGAATTAACTCAACCGTTTTTTATTAAAAAGTTCCTGGAACATCTTGCATTAAATTTGCAATCAAAAGCAGCAGGAGGAGCCCAGCCTTTTGTTTCTTTAACTTTTTTAAGAAAGGTCGTTATTGCCGTGCCTCCTATAGCCGAACAACACCGAATAGTAGCCAAAGTAGACGAACTAATGACCCTCTGCGACACCCTGAAAACCCGACTGCACAAAGCCCAAACCACCCAAGTCCAACTGGCCGACACCATAGTCGAACAGGCAGTGGCGCAGGTTAAACCATAACCACATTCAGCGCGCTTACCTGGGAATTAGGAGCCGGAAATGTGAGGTGCGATTGATAAAAATTGCAAATCAGATAAAATGATTTGAAAACCCGCATTATCCTATTGTATAATTAAACAAAATAATGACAGAATTAAGAAAATATATCTGGAGAAAGACAAATGGAACAAGCTGAATTGTTCAAAGAAATATCAGGATTACCTCCAGCCGCCATTCAGCAATTAGTGGACTATACCGCTTTTCTGAAAACTCGTTATACGGATAATCCCAAAGCAAAGTCAGTCACCTGCCCGGATTTACTTGATGAGCCTTTTATCGGTATCTGGAAAGATCGCAAGGACATGGAGGACAGTACGGCCTGGGTACGAAAAACCCGTCAATCAGAGTGGAGATAAACAAAGATGATTGTGGTTGATACTGATATTCTTATTGATGTGGCTCGTGAAAACAGTAATGCTATAACTTGCTTGCAACAGATTGAGCAGCAATCATCAATTGTCATCAGCAGCGTTACGCAAATGGTGTTGCGTTGCACGCCTCCTGTCACCATTTGTGGCTACCAACTTAAGGCGGGATAAATCGTAATTTCAATCAGATAACTCATATTGCCCCCTGGTTCCCACGCTCCTGCGTGGTAACTTTGAATGACCGCTCCAGCGGTCGATGCGAGACAGACGGAGTCTCGCAAGCTCGCTTACCTGGAGCGTCAGTTTCCGT
>DAOVTM010000143.1 GCA_030633145.1 Desulfobulbaceae bacterium | reverse complement strand
ACTGGTGCGCTACCACCGCATGAAGGGGGATAATACCCTCTGGGTACCGGGTACCGACCATGCCGGTATTGCCACCCAGAACGTGGTAGAACGGCAGTTGGCCACCGAGGACAAGACCAGGCACGATTTGGGCCGGGAAAAATTCATTGAACGAGTCTGGCAGTGGAAAACCGATAAGGGCGGCACCATCATCAACCAGTTGAAACGGATGGGTGCTTCCTGCGACTGGGAACGGGAACGGTTCACTATGGATGAGGGGCTGTCCGAGGCAGTACGTGAGGTCTTTGTCCGCTTATACAACGAGGGGTTAATCTATAAGGGCGATTACATCGTCAACTGGTGTCCCCGCTGTCATACTGCCCTGGCCGACGACGAGGTGGAACATGATCCCACAAACGGCAAGCTCTATCATCTGCGTTATCCGTATGCGGATGGTTCCGGCGAGGTGATCGTTGCCACCACCCGGCCTGAGACCATGCTCGGGGATACTGCGGTGGCCGTCCATCCCGATGATGAACGATACGCAGGACTCCATAAAATCGGTATCAAACTGCCCCTTACTGACCGTATCGTGCCGGTGGTGCTGGATCATCATGTACAGCGGGAGTTTGGAACAGGAGCCCTCAAGGTTACCCCGGCCCATGACCGGGACGATTATGAGATCGGCCTGCGCCACGATCTGGAACGGATCAAGATCATGGATGACCATGGCATAATGAACGAAAATGCGGGCAAGTACCAGGGTATGGATCGTTTTGCCTGCCGGGATGCCATTGTCAAGGATCTGGAGGAGCAGGGTTTTCTCGACAAGATTGAAGACTACGAACATGCGGTTGGCAAATGCTACCGCTGCGCCACAGTGGTGGAACCTACCACCTCCAAGCAATGGTTTGTCTCGGTACGCCCCTTGGCCGATAAGGCGGTTGCGGCGGTGCGGGAGGGGCGGATCAACATCTATCCCAACACCTGGTACAACTCCTTTTATTCCTGGATGGATAATATCCGTGACTGGTGTATCTCCCGCCAGATCTGGTGGGGACACCGTATTCCGGCCTGGATCTGCCAGGACTGCGGTGAACTGACCGTTGCCACCACTGACCCGGATGTTTGCTGCAAATGCGGCAGTACTAACCTGAAGCAGGAGACCGATGTTCTGGACACCTGGTTCTCCTCGGCTCTGTGGCCCTTTTCCACCCTGGGCTGGCCCGAACAGACCAAGGAACTGGAAACCTTTTATCCCACCTCGGTACTGATCACTTCCTTTGATATTTTGTTTTTCTGGGTGGCGCGAATGATGATGATGGGCATTCATTTCATGGATGAGGTACCGTTTCATGATGTGTATTTACATGCCCTGGTGCGGGACAAGCACGGCAAGAAAATGTCCAAGTCCACCGGCAATGTCATTGACCCGCTGGAGGTGAATGCCCAGTACGGAACCGATGCCTTCCGCTTCACCCTGACCGCCCTTGCGGCCCAGGGACGGGAGATCAAAATGGATGAGGAACGGGTGGAAGGATATCGCCGCTTTATCAACAAGCTGTGGAATGCGGCTCGTTTTGCCCAGATGCATCTTAAGCAGAGTGATTCGGAGAGTGAGCCGACAATTACCTCGGCAGCCGATGATCCCACTCAACTTTCCCTGGTTCATCGCTGGATTCTCAGCCGTACCAACTCCACCATTAACGAGGTGCGGGCGGCCATGGACTGCTATAACTTTAACGAGATTGCCTCCTCCATTTATCAGTTTACCTGGCATGAGTTCTGCGACTGGTACCTGGAATGGATCAAGGCTGATCTGTACGGCGATGATGAGCAGGCCAGGGAAAACGCCAGGGGCGTGTTGCTCTGCGTGCTGGAAAATATCTTGAAAATGATGCACCCCATTACCCCTTTTGTCACTGAAGAGATCTGGAGCCAGCTGCCCGGAGAGCGGGGAACCATTATGCTGGAATCCTTTCCCGAGGAAAACCCGGCCTGGGAGGATGCTGAGGCGGATCAGTCCATGACCCTGTTGATGGGGGTTATCTCTGGTATCCGCACCATTCGCAGTGAGGCGGATGTCCATCCCACAGCCAAGGTACCGGCCTCTATAATCTGCCCTAATACAACCAAGCAGGAACTGATCAACTCCTTTGCCGGTTCTATCTCGGCCATGACCCGCTGTGAATCACTTTCGATCATGGATTCCGGTACTGTTCCCGATGATGCCGGGCATGTACTGGTGGACGGGGTTGAGATCTTTATCCCGCTCAAGGGTTTGATTGACGTGGAGGCGGAGCTGGAAAAACTGGCTCGTGAACGGAAGAAAATTGATAAGGAGCTGGCTCGGGTTAAAGGGAAATTGTCCAATGAAAAATTCCTCAATAACGCACCTGAAGATGTGGTTGCCAAGGAAAAGGGGAAACTGGAAGAGCTTGAGGAACGGTTGGTAAAAAATGAAGAATCAAACAGCAGGTTGTTGAACTTGAAATGATTGATCAACTTTCAATACATACATTCAGAGGGTTTGCAGAATATAAGATTGATGATATTGGCCGGGTCAACTTGCTTGTCGGCACCAATAACAGCGGTAAAACATCAATTCTTGAAGCTATCCGCTTGTTTCAATCAAAGGGATTCCTTCCTCATTTTCTTTCTATTCTTGCTGACAGAGGAGAGCAGATCAATGATGTGAATAACGCGCAGGGCCAGCAAGAAGGTGATCTACGCAGGTTATTTCATAATTTTCAACTGTCTCTCTCCTCTGAATTCCGCATTATCGGCACTGAGAATGAGCGAATGACTGATTTAAGTGCTTTTATCACGGAAATCCCCCATGACACGGACATGTTCTATCGTTTTCCAAAGTTCACCGGTTCTCGCCAGTTGGAAGTGAAATGGAGCAACGAAGACGAGAACCTTGCTTATAATTACCCTGTCAGTCCTGACGGAGGGCTTCCCTGTAAATATGAAGAAAGATCTACCTTCTATGGCAATGCTCAAGAAAATATGCGTCTCAAATATGTGCCTGCTGTTTCTTTATCACCACAACAGGTCATTGCCCTTTTTGAAGAAATAGTTCTGTCACCGGACGAAGAACTCGTTACCGAAGCCTTACAGATAATTGAACCAGATATTGTACGACTGGCCTCGTATGCCGGTGGACGGCAGCAATATCCTGGAGCAGGTGGATTTACTAGTCGTGGCGGTATTCTTGTAAAAAGTAAAAAATGGGATGAGAGAATCCCCATAGGCAGCCTGGGAGACGGTATTTGGCGTTTGCTTGGCTTAATCCTTTCATTAATCGGAGCAAAAAACGGTACTTTGTTAATTGATGAAATTGATACCGGCCTGCACCATTCAGTAATGGAAAAAATGTGGAAACTGCTCTGCCTCACAGCGCACAAGCAGAATGTACAAATCTTTGCCACCACACACAGTAATGATTGCTGGAAAAGCCTTGCCGAACTGGCAGTTGACGAAGAGCTTGCCCATATTCCCATTCGCATTCATCGAATAGATAAAGAAAAACCATACCCGGAAACATTTACCAATCAGGAAATGAATATTGCCCTGGAAAGAGAGATAGAGGTCAGGTAGCATGGCAACTATCCATGAAAAGATTTTACTTGTCGAAGGAGACGAAGACAAGCGGGTCATACCTGAGCTTGTGGAGGCTAATGGCTTAGCATGGGGTGACAGGCCAAAGGATCGAATTGTCCATATCAAATCCTGTGGTGGTGTAGAACAGCTCATTGATAAAGCTGCTTTGAATACCGAGTTGAAGGCATCCGGGCTGAAAATATTAGGGATGATTGTGGATGCGGACGAGGCTCCTGAGGCTCGTTGGCAGAGTATCCGCAACGCTTTGCTTGACCGATTTCCTGAAATACCATCTGAACTGCCCGGCACCGGGTTAATCTCTACCAATACGAGCAACATCAAAGTAGGTGTCTGGATGATGCCAGACAACAGGCAGCGAGGAATGCTTGAAACTTTTTTTGAGTTTCTCCTCCCGGAGACAGAAGCAGCTCTCTGGGATCATGCCAAGCAGTCATGCCTTCAAGCGGCTACTCATGGAGCAGCATACCGGCAGCCTCACACTGATAAAGCCAATATTCACACCTGGCTTGCCTGGCAAAATCCTCCTGGACGACAATTGCACCAGGCTGTCAAGGAACGAATCCTTAACCCCTCATCAGCAAAGGCCACCATTTTCATGGATTGGTTTAGAGAGTTATATGAGGTCTCATGACTTCGATGCAGCAGGATGAGGTAGCCGATTTGTCTGATTTTGTGCAGCTCTCCCAGGCCACGCTGAGCAATAAAAAATATCGAATGGCAGCTCTGCCGCATATATCGTGCAAGAAATCACATAATGCATCAGGGTGGTCATTCTTTCGGACTACGTCAGTTGATACAGCATTTACACACCTACTATATAACTACAATCCATGCTCTGGCACATGACTTAAAAGGAAATCCTAACTGGAAGATTGCAGATGCTTTTGAGCATAAAAGCCGTTTGTATGTTCATTTCTTGTATCGTTTGAGGCATTATGACGATAATCCATTATGTGCGGATTCTTTGTTGCTACCTGTACTGATTTTGCAAAATCGTTTTGAAAAGCCCGCATGGCAAATTACAAAGGAATTTGAATAACGTTTGAAGGATTAACACCATGGACACATTTTTATTAGACAACCATCTCCGCCACTTTCTCCGGGAAGACCTGGAACACGGAGACATCACCACAGATGCCATCTTTGACGACCAGGCAACAGGCTCCGTCACTCTCCGGGCCAGAGAACCCATGGTCACTGCGGGCATGGAACAGGTCGCTGCCAGGGTGTTCCGAATGCTGGACACCAACCTGAAATTTGCCGGAATGACTCCTGACGGGCAAAAAGTACAGCCCGGCCATATCCTGATGACCATCCAGGGTTCTGTCCGGGCCATCCTCCGGGGCGAGCGGGTGGCTCTCAACCTGGTGCAGCACCTCTGCGGCATTGCCACCCATACCAGCCGTTTTGTTGACGCAGTCAAGGGACTGGACACCCGCATTGTCGATACCCGAAAGACCACGCCGGGCTTAAGGATGCTGGAAAAATACGCCGTCAGAGCCGGGGGCGGCAGCAACCACCGTTACAGCCTCAGCGACGGGGTGCTGATCAAGGACAACCATATTGCGGCCTGCGGTTCCATCAGCCGAGCCGTTGCACGGGCAAGGAATGCGGTACCGCACACCATCAACATCGAAGTGGAGACCGATACCCTGGATCAGGTTCAGGAATGTCTGGACTGTGGGGTGGGGATCATCATGCTGGATAATATGGATACTGCCACCTTGTGCGAGGCAGTGGCCATGATTAACGGTAAGGCTCTGGTTGAGGCATCGGGCGGGGTGAACCTGACCACGGTGCGTGCTATCGCAGAAACCGGGGTTGATATCATCTCCATCGGTGGCCTGACCCATTCCGCCCCCTCCTGTGACATCGGCCTGGACTGGGAATAGTTTTTTATTTTTTAAATTATTTATTTATCTGATCTGATAGAGAACAATGACCTCAGAGTGCATAGAATGTAGTCTCCACCCCTCCAAACCAGCCCATTTCCAATGCAATGAATGCAGCTCCGCCTTTTGCAGCGAGTGCATTGTCCAGCGTCAGGATTTCCAGAACGGGCAGATGGAAACCAACTATATCTGCCCGTTCTGTAATATTCCGGCAGATCCGGTGGGGGTCGGTAACCTCCTGGAGCCATTCTGGACCAGGATGCCAAAATTCTTTACCTATCCGCTCCAGACCACCCCGCTGATCCTGGCAGTTGTCCTCTCTTTGTTGGCAATTATCTTTCCCCACTCCCTGATAGTCTGGCTCATCTGCTTTATCGTCTCCACCAAGTACGCCTACGCCATCCTGACCCATACTGCCCAGGGCAGGCTTACCCCGCCCAGTGCCTCCACAGAGCTGTTCAACTCCGACGTGAGCCAGGTATTCAAGCAGTATGTTATCTTTGCCTTATTCTTTTTCATTTTTTCGCTTCTCTTTGGGTGGATCGGGATCATCTGTGGCGGTCTTTTTGCCCTGGTCAGCTTCCTGATGATGCCTGGCATGTTGATGATGCTGGTTACCACTAACTCAATCCTGGTGGCCATTAACCCCTTTGTGGTGATCCCAGTTATCAGCCGCATCGGGGGCCGATACTTCCTGATGCTGGTCTTCCTGATCCTGCTGCCAGCGGGACCGGCTGCGCTCCTCTATTATGTCCCTGCGGCATTGCCTGCCGTTATCACCCTCTTTCTCACTGCTCTGCTCAAGCATTACTACACCTTTATCTCCTACAATCTGATGGGCTATGTCCTGCTCCAATACCATGAGGAGATCGGCTATGATGTGGATTATGATGATTTTATCGAATCCACCCAGCCGGGAAAAAAGAAAAAAAAGATCACCCCGGAACAGGCGCGACTGCATCATATTGATATTCTGATAAAGGGAGGCCGCCATGAGGCTGCCCTGGAAATGGTCAGGGAGGAGTTATCGGACAACAGAGAGGATGTCAAGGATGATGTAACACTCTCGGAGAAATACTATGACCTGCTCAAGGTCTGCCAAAAACGGCAAGGGATCATCAAGCATGGGCCTGAACATCTCAGACTCCTTATCAGCAGCAATAATAAGCTCAAGGCCATCAAGGTGTATGAGGAACTGGCAGCAGATAAGGAGATCATAATACCCATTGAATCCGGCTTAGCAGTGGGCAAGTGGCTCTATAAACGAGGTGATTACAAGCGGGCCAGGGTCTGTTTTACACGCTGCATCAAGGAAAACCCCAAACATGCAAAACTGCCCGAGGCATATTATCCCATAATCCGACTGTTCAACGAACATTTTAACAACCCTGCCCAGGCCAGGAAGATTGGTAAGGGGGTACTGCGCACCTATCCCAAACATCCTTTGGCTGAAAAGGTGCAACAGTATCTGAAAACTATAGGATAGTTCGTATCCTTGTTAAATTTTATGGAAAACATGTATCCTCTTTATAATTTATGGCTACATCCGGTTGCCCCACTGGTTCCTACGCTGGAGGTAAGCGAGCCTGCGAGACTCCGTCTGTGGGAACGAGAGGCTACCATAAAATTTAAACAGGATACGAAAACATCCTGTTATTTCAAACTATGCAGACACGCCGTAGGGTGCGTTTCACGCACCAAAAACGGTTTGAACGATACCCCAGCGGATAAATATCACGGTTCGTGTTGATACGAATATGGTCATGGTGCATGGAATGCACCCTACCCGGTTGCCTGATTAACCATACATTGTAAAGAGGATACGATAGTTCGTTATTACTCAGCAGCGACTCTCATCCGCTGGGCAGCCTTTTCAGCAATAACGGTATTGGAATATTTACCGACAATAACTTGGAAACATTTCTTTGCCTGGATCTGTTTTCCCTCATCAGTGAACATGCAGCCAAGTTTATAGAGTGAGCCGGGCAGGCCGGAATAAGCGGGATCCTTTTTCAGAAGCAAGGTCAAGAACCGGGCCGCCTCAGCAGTGTTGCCCGCTCGCATATAGCCCATAGCCAAGCCATAGAGCCAACCGGTTCGCAGCCGGGGTTTTCCACTGAGCCGTTTATACTCCTCAAAGCTGGTAATCAGCTCATCATATCCCCTGTCAGCTGCCTGACGACTGAGGAGCCGGGTCGCAGTTTGATGGAACAGTTCATTGTGCGGTGCGCATTTGTCAATATTATAGAGATGCTGCAAAGCGGCACGATTATCCGGTTCAATCTCCAGAGCCTCTGCGATCTTCTCCCTGGCCTCGGGGAGACGCAGTTCTGAAAAATGGTGTAACCCCTCCTCAAGCAGAGCAGGCACCCGGCTCTCGCTTTCCTCTTCCTCCAGTTCCTCGGCGGCTCGGTTCCCCTTGACCCTAACATAAGTAAAGGCAAGGGATGCGCCTGAGACCAGTCCACCCAGATGGGCCATATAGGCCACATTGGAACCAGCGTTGGTGAAGAGCTGAAAAAACTCATTACCCAGCCAGAAGGGAAAGAGAATCCAGCCGGGAATCCTGGCGTAATCAAAGTAAAAGCCCAGGGAATAGAAGACCTTGATCCTGGTGCGGCCATAGATCAGTCCGTAAGCACCCATTAAACCGGCAATTGCCCCGGAAGCACCCACCAGGGGGCCCTGGCTGATAGGATAGGCCAGACCAAAGGCCAGACTGGCACATACCCCGGTGATGAGGTACCCGCAAAGATAATACCTGCGGCCTATACCGATCTCCAGCAGAGAGCCGACAAACCATAAAAAGAGCATATTTCCGGCCAGGTGCATGATGCCGCCGTGCAGAAACATACAGGTAAAGGCTGCCAAATAGTTTTTGCGAGCCGGAGAATAGCCGAATCGCCAGGAAAAGCTCTCGTTTAACTTTTCTTCAAAAATCTCTCTTTTTTTCGACCAGTCGGCAAACTGCGGCGAGGCAGGGGGAATGAGGATATGCTCCCGTAATTCATATTGAAAGCGGTCATTGCGCATCATCCTCCAGAACAGGGCCGGAGAGTTAGATTTTGCCAGTGCCGCAGATGGCAAGCCCTCGTTTTTTGCCTGGAGATACCTTTTATACTGTTGAGCCTCAATCTGGAGCAGCCCGGAAGAACGAGAATAAGAATAGGCTGCCTGGTAGGCATCCTCTTCTGTTGCCTGAAAGAGGAAGAAGACCAGGCAGTTGATGAGGATCAAGCCCAGGGTGATAAAGGGGAATTTTTTCCGACCTGCGGTAACCGGGATGACGAGCATGATGCAATCCTGAGAAAGCTATGGTTTATATCGGTGACTATTTTTATCTTGCAGTCCTATCTAATTGAAATATAATGTCAGTATGGGCAGGATGCTCCTTTTAATCTGCCCAATATAAGCACATACAAACAGGTCATACAACAGGAACAATCAGTCATGATGCCAGGCGAACAAATCCAGGAGATATATAGTCATTTACCCGTTTCCGCACAACAGGAGGCAATGGATTTTCTTATTTTTCTCAAACAACGATACAGTCAAAAGGAATCCGCTGTAAGCAAAAAAAAATCTCCTGCAAAACCTGTCTCTGCCATTCACAACCATCCTGCTTTTGGCTACCAACTTAAGGCGGGACAAATCGTAATTTCAATCAGATAACTCATATTGCCCCCTGGTTCCCACGCTCCTGCGTGGTAACTTTGAATGACCGCTCCAGCGGTCGATGCGAGACAGACGGAGTCTCGCAAGCTCGCTTACCTGGAGCGTCAGTTTCCGT
>DAOVTM010000335.1 GCA_030633145.1 Desulfobulbaceae bacterium | reverse complement strand
TTTGATATATATAACGATATTATATCTGCCTTGACCTTGTGCGAGTTACGGGGTAATGTATTAAGTTTGCAATTATAATATAGTAACCGGGTGTAATACAAAAACGTGAAACGTGTATCTAATTGATAATTTAAGGGATAATTTTGCATAGTGTTCAATTATACTCTAAATATCAGCCTGTTACATTGATTGACAAATAGCGCAGTTGATTTTAATAAATTTTTACTTGTTAATTCAAAACGTTATCGACATGTTGGTCGCAAGCAAAATAGAATTGAACTATTTTTAATGACCGTAATTTAAATTTGAATCAACCCTGTAATGGGATAATCCATTGTAATTACAATGGATATGATGATTGGCAAATATCTCTTTTACAAAAGTTGAGATTCATGCCAGAATAAATATTATTGTGTTATTACAGTAAGTTGCTGTTGATTATGAAATCATCACGATTTTGTATTGCACCCTAGTAACCAGATCAATGATGACTACCAGTAATAACGGAAAAATAGTCGGGATAATTCGTCCCGCCCGAATGAGTGATGTGAAGCCGATTCACGGTCTGCTGCAGCAGTACGCAGATAAGGGACTCCTGCTGGGACGCTCCATCAGCTCACTCTATGATCAGTTGCGTGATTTCATTGTCTATGAATTTGAAGAGGTTATTCTGGGTGTCTGTGCCCTTCATATCAGCTGGGATAACCTGGCCGAGATTCGTTCCCTGGCAGTTGTGGAAGAATCCCAAGGCAGGGGAGTGGGCAAAGAGCTGGTTGTGTCCTGCCTGGACGAGGCCAGATCCCTGGAGATCGACAATGTCTTTGTCCTTACCTACCAGGCAGGTTTTTTTCGCAAGCTGCAGTTCGTGGATATAGAAAAACATGAGCTGCCCCATAAGATATGGAGCGATTGTCTGCACTGCCCAAAATTTCCTGATTGTGATGAAGAGGCACTGATCTGGAGGAGTAAAATGTGAGATGTGTGCGAGTAAAGGGCAGGTTGCTAACGTCAGAATGACATAATTTTTAAATTATACAAAGAATACAGAAAAAATAATAAATCAGAAAACACAAAATTTCTGATTGCGGAGAGATATAAAGATGATAGGCAAGGCATTAACCAAGGTGTTTGGTAGCAAAAATGATCGTGAGATCAAGGTATTGAATAAAGTCGTCGTTCAAATCAATGCGCTGGAATCCACGATTGAACCACTCAGTGATATCGCCTTGCAGGCCAAGACTGAAGAGTTCAAAAAGCGGTTTGTGGACGGTGAAACCCTGGACGACCTCATGTGCGAGGCATTCGCAGTCTGCCGGGAGGCGGCAAAACGGGTTTTGGGTGAGCGCCATTACGATGTACAGCTCATCGGTGCCATTGTCCTCCACCAGGGCAGGATCGCAGAGATGAAGACCGGTGAGGGTAAAACCCTGACCTCAGTTGCGGCAGTCTATCTCAACGCCCTGAGCGGTAAGGGGGTACATGTGGTCACGGTCAACGATTATCTGGCCAGTCGTGATGTGGAGTGGATGGGTCAGGTCTATCAATTCCTTGGTCTGACCACCGGGGCTATCATCCATGACATGGACGATACCTCCCGCCGCGAGGCATACGCCGCCGATGTTACCTACGGTACCAACAACGAGTTCGGCTTTGACTATTTGCGCGACAACATGAAGTTTGATATGAGCGACTTCTGCCAGCGCGGCTTCAACTTTGCCATTGTCGATGAGGTTGACTCCATCCTCATTGATGAGGCTCGTACCCCGCTCATTATCTCTGGCCCGGCTGAGATGTCCACTGATATGTACCTCAAGGTGGATCGTATCATGGGGAATTTTAAAGAAGACGAGCATTATGTCAAGGATGAAAAGGCCAGACAGGTGATGCTCAACGATGAAGGAGTCCTGCTCGGCGAAGAACTGCTGGAGGTCGATAACCTCTATGATCCACGCAATATCAATTTTCTGCACCATATCAACCAGGCCCTCAAGGCTCATGTCCTCTTTCAGCGGGATGTTGATTATATCGTCAAAGATGGCGAGGTTGTCATTGTTGATGAGTTCACCGGTCGCACCATGGAGGGGCGCCGTTACTCGGATGGGCTGCACCAGGCTCTGGAGGCGCGGGAAGGGGTCAAGATCGAGAAGGAAAATCAGACCCTGGCCTCAATCACCTTTCAGAATTATTTCCGGATGTACAACAAGCTGGCCGGCATGACCGGTACCGCCGACACCGAGGCTCCGGAGTTCAAAAAGATCTATGACCTGGATGTCATTATTATCCCCACCAACCAGGATATGATCCGCAATGACTATGCCGATGTCATCTATAAGAATCAAGATGCCAAATACCGGGCTATAATTCGGGAAATTCAAGAGCTGTACGAGAAGGGTCAGCCGGTGCTGGTAGGTACTATCTCCATTGACGTGTCGGAAAAGATCGCCAGAATGCTGAAAAAGGAACGTGTTCCCCATGAAGTCCTCAACGCCAAACAGCATGAACGGGAAGCGGAAATCATAGCCGATGCCGGTCAGAAGGGCAAGATTACCATTGCCACCAATATGGCGGGCCGTGGTACTGATATCAAGCTGGGCAAGGGAGTCATTGATGTGGGTGGACTCCATATCCTGGGAACCAGCCGCCATGAGTCTCGGCGAATTGATAACCAGCTGCGCGGTCGTTCCGGTCGTCAGGGAGATCCAGGCTCGTCCCGTTTCTTTCTCTCCCTGGAGGATGATCTGCTGCGTATCTTCGGTTCAGGCCGTCTGGGCGGGATCATGGATAAGCTGGGCATGGAGGAGGACGAACCCATCGAACACTCCATGATCTCAAAGGCCATTGAAAACGCCCAGCGCAAGGTGGAAGGGCATAACTTTGATATTCGAAAACATCTGCTTGAGTATGACGATGTCATGAATAAGCAGCGTGAGGTGATCTATACGCAGCGGCGTGAGGTGTTGCAGGCGGATGACGTACACGATATTGTTTTCGACATGATAGATGATCTTTCCACAGAGATGGTCACTTCGATTGTGCAGGATCGTACCCCCTCAGAGGACTGGGACTGGACATCTTTTGATGAACGTGTTGAGGAAATGTTTAACATCAAGTTGCAGTGGAGTGAAGCTGACCGATCTGATCTGGATGCGGAGAGCCTGAGAGACAAATTTAAAAACGAAATTGAAGATGCCTATTCCAGACAGCAGGAGCGGAACGGTTCTGAGCAGATGGGTCAGATCGAGCGGATGATCCTTCTCCAGATGGTGGATACCCTCTGGAAAGAGCATCTCCTCAACATGGATCACCTCAAAGAGGGCATTGGCCTGCGCGGCTATGGTCAAAAAAACCCCCTGGATGAGTACAAAAAGGAGGGCTTTAACCTCTTCCTGACCATGGTCGAGACCGTGAAAGAACAGACTGTTTCCACTCTGATGCGGGTGCAGATTGTCCAGGAAGATGAGGTCGCCCGGATGGAAGAGGAACGTCGGCAGCAGCGGGAGCGTGAGTTGGAAATGGCCAAGGCCAGCGGCGCAGACAGTAGTTCAGAAGAAAAGCCGCAGACCGTGCGCCGTAAGGAGGAAAAGGTAGGCCGCAATGCGCCCTGTCCCTGCGGTTCCGGTAAGAAGCATAAAAAATGTTGCGGTAAGTTGAGCTGATTGAGCTGAGTGTTACGGGTGAATTTTTTCCAGGCTGGATACCATTGTCCGGCGGAGATGTTCCACCCGTTTCAAGGTGTATTGGCTGGTCTGTGTGTTGTACATGTCTTTTATGAGCAGCAGGGTGCCGTACTTATAAGGATTGTTTCCGTTTTCCCGGTGCAGGGGGAGTTCTATTTTGAGCAGATAGTTTTTGTCTGTTTCAACCCCCATACCATCAACAGATCTGTTCCAGCTATATTCTTGTTTTGAAGGGTGATTTCCTTGTAGTGTCGAGATGAATTCCGCAGTGTCAAATTCCAGATCAGCCAGTGATTGACAGACCGCACTCCAGAGTTCGTCAAGGTTGCCAGCCTTGGCAATTTGTAGCTGGTGGTTGAGGAACCGGCGCCGATCATGGCTGATTCCGGCCTCATCAGAAATATCCTGAGCCCAGGAAAGCAGCTTCCCCATAGAAATTGATTCAGGTATGCCCAGGTAACGGGCCATGAAGATAACTCCCAACCCCATTATGGTCATGATAAAGGCGGCGGTATCATCTCTGGCATGAACCAGCATTATAGCTCCAAGACCAAGAACGATGGTAACAGAGTAAAGAAACAGCACTGCTCGACGTTGCGTATATCCCATCCTGACAAGGTTGTGATGAAAATGTTTCATGTCCGGCATGAACATCCTCTTGCCCAGGACAAAACGTCGCAGAGGTGCCCACAGGGCATCAAAGAGCGGAACCCCCATGGCAATGACCGGTATCAGCATGGCCGTTGCCACCTGACCCTTAATGGATCCGGCTATGCTCAGAGCGGCAAGGCTGTATCCTATAAAATAGCTGCCGCTGTCCCCCATAAAGATCGTTGCAGGGTTAAAATTATAGCGGAGAAATCCGAGCAGACAGCCTGCCAGGCAGGCAAAAGCAAGGGTTGCCGTAATCATGCCTGAATGGGGGGCACAGATAAAGAGCATGGTCAAGCAGACAAACAGACCTATGCCGGCGGCAAGGCCATCCAGACCATCGACCAGGTTGATGGCGTTGATGACCAGGACAAACCAGAAAACCGTGATCGGCAGAGAAAAAATACCCAGGGACAGGGACTGGATAAAGGGCATTGAAATCGTTCCGATCCTGAGTCCGCAGTAC
>DAOVTM010000037.1 GCA_030633145.1 Desulfobulbaceae bacterium | reverse complement strand
GGTAATGGGCGGCAATCCGTTTGTCAATATTAGCCGACTCAGACGTGTAACATGGCAACACCACTATTCGGATGGGGCCATCCTGGGCATAGGCTTGTACCTGGCTGCCCAATATGAATATGAAGGGTGTGAGTATGAGAGAGAAAAAAACCAGATACAGGAGGCGCACTAGAAAAGAGAGGGGCATTTTCGTATCATTGTTGGAGGAATAATTACAGTCTGCTATAGATCAATCAGTCTGTTATAGATAAGAGTAAAGAGTACAGCTAAAGGGCAGAGCGGTCAAGTGGACTGATAGAGGAATAACAGTTTTTGATGACAAATACATATAAAACGCACTGTTGTCGGAAAGGGACGTTTTCATGTGTCATCTTATTATTACATGGAACAAGGTTCAAGGCCGTTCAGATAAAAAATAATTGATGGAGAACGTGATGAAAATATTTAGAAGAACGACGGGTTGCAGTATAATAGCAGGTGCATTATTGATCTTTGCAGTCTTCAGTGTGTTTGATAATTCTCAGGCGCGTGCAGAATCCCCTGATAATGACTGTAGAGAGGTTTTTTCCCGGATACCTGATACAAAAAAGGTCGCAGTCCTTGATATTCGTGAACAGGAGTATAACGATCTTACCCGGTTCGGAAACCTCATGCGCTCCAGGGTTGAAGGCGATCTTGCCGCACTTGGTCTCCATGTGACTCCCCGCCAGGAAATCGGTATCATTGCTGATGACGCTGGCATGTTTGACGGCTCTGGACTGGACTGGAATTCACTTCAGGCAGAGGTCGTTGTACTTGGCAGTTATCATCTGCCACGGGCCAAAAAGGGAAAAGAAACAGTACAGTTGAGCGTTAAGGTGGTGGAAAACGGAAACCGTATTCTGGGACGATGTGAAGAAAAGATGCCCATGCAGCCGGGCTGGGAACGACTTGCTGCGCAAACTGTCAGTACCGACCCGGTTGATGCGAAGCAAAAAGGGGTTTCCATCTTTGCGGTACTGGATCGGGATTCAGGGTGTTATCCCAATACATCGTCCCTGGAGGTGACGGTCAATGCCCAGCTCGGAACATGGCTGTATCTGTTTTCCATTGGTTGGGATGGAACCGTGTCTCGTTTGTATCCGAATAAGAAGATTGAAAAAGAACGTTCCATGGTGTCGGATGAGTTTGTCTTCCCACCCCGTGGAGGCAAAAAATTCAAACTGCGTGTCATGGGAGAAGAAGACTACCAGTCCAGGGAGTCTATTGTTGTGGTAGCAGGAAAAAATCGAATGGATTTTTCCAAAATTCCGGTGGCATGGCACAAGCCCCTTCAGGGAGAAGCTGCTTTTTCCCAGCGTGACTTTCTCAAACTGCTGCGGGAGCAGAATGACTACACCCTTAAATACCTCCGCTATACTGTCGGCCCCGGCTGTGGTCCGGCTCCAGGCGATGGTTTTTTATAATCTCATACCTGCCTTTCTCCCAGCAGATTCTGTTCTGCATCAAAGGTGTCACTCGTAAGCTATTTTTTTTGCTTAATCGACAACTTGTTTTGCAAAAAAATCATCTAAGCGAAAAAAACTCCTTTAAAAAAAAATCTATCCGTCGATAGAGGAGAGTAAAGCAGAAGCCGTTTAAAGGGCAGCTGCATATTCAAAGCAAGGAGAAAGCTATGTGTATCCGTTCAATTTTCACAACGATTCTGTTCTCTGTGGTTCTCTGTGGTTCTGTGGCGCACGCAAAGGCACCAGCAGCCGACAATAACGTGACCGGCAGTGTTGTCCCGGCAGTGCAGCAAACTGAAAAAAATGAACAAGTCGTGATAAATGATATCGGCACGGTTCAAGTAGTGAAGGTAAGCCTCTATGGAATATCCCGCTATGAGGTTGTGGCCATGCTTAATCATCTACTGGAACAGGTTCAGGTCGCAACCCATGTAGAGCAGGTAGAAACTGTGTTTGCCCCGGCTCGCCCCATGCGTTGCAAGGCAATTTGGCGGGTAACGGCAACAGGGGAAGACACCTTTGCTCTTGAGAGTGAACTATTTGCCATTATCCGGGAGTTAAAGGCGGAAGGGGAAAACCCGGTATTTGATGAACTGCTCTTTACACCGGAACCTGATGACATAGAACTGCTCAAGCAGATTCGCCCCTCTCGGGCGACAGAGGACAGTCTGATGCTGCTTGGCCCCGGTTTGCGCAAAGTCCCGCCTGCCAGCCCTGCTATTGTTCCAGGAATGCGATTTGACAGCGGCTTTGATTGATCATTCTCCTTTCGTGATGAAGCAAGTGGACTGAATACCATTGAGCGGTCTGCGCTCAGTGTACCACTGAATAATAGAGTAGATTGAGGAAAAAAATGTTTAAGCTCATACAGAGAAACCTGATACTATCCGTATTGCTCGTTGGCATGATGCTGCTTGCCGGTGTCGTCCAGGCTCAGGCAGGACCAATCAGGATAGCTGTTGTTCCATACTATACCGAAGAGGGTTATGATGCCCGCAACGGAGGATGCCGAACAGGTCATTATCGCCGGGTCATACGGTTTGTTAATAACCAGCTTTCCAGGCATGGTTTTGAAGTGATTAATGCCGTTGGTCATGAGCTGAAGATTGAGGAGTATGATCGTCTTTCCCAACGCTCCAGATCGGATTCCCAGCTCAATGCCCGCTCTCTTGCCGCACGGTACGGTACCGATGCTGTTTATCTGCTCTGGCTCAAGGTTAAACTCAGCCCGGAATACAACGCCTCAGGATCTCTTGTCAGAGCCAGTGTCATTCTTGAGGGAGAGGGATATGATTCTGCTGGTCGTGATTTGGGTGCCGGTCTTTCCAAAAGCTGGACCCTCACGAGAAGGGATCGGGATCAGGCACTGGTGGATGCGGAAAAAGAAGTTGCCTACGAGGTCGGCAGGGTACTGACCGCATGGAGCGGTCCAGCTGCCTCTGCTGCCCATTCAGAGCCTGTCTGTAACGTCCCGCCTCCGCCGCTGAGCCGTCATCACCAGGTAACACCTGCAACAGGAGGAGGACAGGGAGGTGTACTGCAGCGCAATATCAGGCAGCATGAAAGCTGGATAGACATTCGTCTTGATGGAGTGGTGAATTATCCTACCGCTGAAATATTCGGCAAGGTCGTTAACAGTGTTACCGGTGTCACAGAGGCAAAACGATACGGTTCCGTGATCGTTCCGGGAAATCCCCAGGCCGGATATGTGGTATGGCGTGTCCATATTGCCGGTACTGATCCCTTTCGTCTCCAGGCCAATATCATCAAAATGCTGGCTGATGTGTTGAACAGTCGGGGAAACCTGGTACTCAATGGAGTGCCGTATCGATATACTTCGGCAGAGGTCGATCTGGTACGCGCCATTCGTCCAGCCATGAGTAGTACCCGTTCCATCGGTTTTGTAGTTGACCGCGAACTGGCACGGGACAGAGAATTTTCAGGACGTTATTCGGTGTATTAATCTTAAACTGTTGAAAACAGGGAGTGAGTACTATGAAAGAAATACGTTCATTGATGATTCTCCTGCTCGCACTTCCGGCACTGTCCGCTTGTGCTGCAGCGCAGGCAGATATCTGTGAGCAAACCTCACCAGAACAATACACAATCACTCTAACCGACCATAATGGTAGAGAACGCTGCTATGCCTGCCGTGAAGTCGGACCACCTGGTTTTGAGGTGGAAGAGGGGGAGTGCTGGGAAGTGGTTGTTGATGATCTGAACAGATGATAACAATCCGATTTCCATATCACTAATAGCAATTTGTCTTGTTGCTTTTTATTTATTCATCGTGTTTATTAATGTTATCCTTTATGATTTGTTGCAGCTGTCAGTTTAAATTTCAAAAAAAAACATTGCTTTTTTCCTCGTTTCCTCGTTTCCTCGTTCCCACGCTCCAGCGTGGGAACGAGTGGCAACCAGTGGGAAAAGCAGCCCCTGAAACAAAATAATTGAACAAAGCAGTATAACCCGGCAGAAAAGATTATTTTCTGCATAATTAGACAGGAGGAAGTAAAGAATGAGGACAATGAACATGTGTACCCCAAATTTTATACGCTCCCTGGGAGTGTTGTGTGTTGCAGGACTGCTCCTGATGGTTGGTATAGGTACGGCTCAGGCAGGTCCGTCGCGTATTGTGGTGGTTCCGTATTATACGGAAAGCGGCGATGATGTCCGGGAAGGTGGAGGAAAAACCAACCACTATCGCCGGGTTATGCGTTATATCAACAACCAGTTGGTACGGCATAATTTTGAGGTGATCAATCCCATTGCCACTGAATATCAGGAGGAGGAGTATAACCGAATTATGGAGCGTAGCCGTAATGATTCAGTTCTGGCGGCCAGAACATTGTGCAAGAAGTACAGCACTGATGCTGCCTACCTTATCTGGTTGAAGATAAAATTCAAAAAGGAATCCAATGCCTCAGGTACCCTGTGGCGCGGAACTGCTATAGTAGAGGGTGAGGGGTACGATTCAGCAGGGCGTGATCTTGGTGCAGGGCTGTCCAAACATTGGACCATGACCAAAAAAGACAAAGACCTGGTTATGATTGAAGTGGAAAAAGAGGTCGGCTATGAGGTTGGACGGGTATTGACAGCTTGGAGTGGCCGTTCATCCAGTGCCAATACTCCTGTCAACGATATTACCTCCCCTGCTACCGGAACAGGAGCCGTTGCGGCAACAACTGCTCACGCTGCGCCCCCCGTTGCAGGTGGTATCCTTGAGCGAAATATCAAGGCCAACGAAAAGCTTATTAACCTCAGGCTTGATGGTGCTACAGAGTATGAAATTTCAGAAGTATTTGGTAAAGTTGTGAACAGTGTGACCGGCGTAGTTGAGGCCAAACGGTATGGTTCCAACATCACCAAGGGCAACCCTCAGGCAAGCTATGTAAACTGGCGGGTAATGATTAACAATACAGACCCCTTTCGCTTGGAAGCCAATATCCTCAAAATGATCCATGATGTACTCGAAAATCAGGGAGAGGTTGTTTTAAAGGGGGTTCCTTACAGATACTCAGCCGCTGAAGTTGATATGCTTCGGGCCATCCGTCCGGGTCAGACCACTTCAATGGAAGTACAGTTTGTCGTTGATCGGGAACAGGCCAGGGATGCCGATTTTTCCGGTCGCCGGGATCCGTATAAGGCTCCGGGTAAGCCTGGTTTTGAGTAAGAACTCCGGGTAAGAATAATCTGTAGAAACCTGCCCTGTGGGCGATCAGACAATCACCCGCAGGGTCGGCTTCCTATGTGTATCAGAGGGTAACTTGCAGAATTTATTACAACAGGGAGATATGGTATGAACAGGTGGAATCTCCGGATAACAGTCCTTGTACTGTGGAGTATGCTGTTGTTTCTGTCAGGCTGTGCTGGTCACCAGACAACAGCTGTTCCGACAGATGAATACGGTTACAGTGTTGCTGTACTGGTTCGTACCGATCAGGGGGTCGCGGGAGTACCTGCCCAGGTACAGAGAGCCGTAGTCGGTGAAATCAACAATCAACTGGTACGATACGGCTTTGTTGCTGTAAACACTGGCGCAACAGGGCTGCCGGAACCGTCTGTAGCAGCCGGAGGTAATCTTTGTGAACAGTATGGTGTCGATGGAATAATCCTGCTGGATATTGCCAAAGGTAGCAGTCCGGCAACTCCTGCCGCCTCATGTTCCGTTGCCTTGCGTCTTTCCACGGAAGGGTATAACGCCACTGGCAGGGATCTGGGAATCTCCATGACCCGAACTCTGACAGTGAACCGTTCCTCCTGTGATCAGGCCGCTATAACAGCCGGTCATGAGGTTGGCTATGAGGCAGGTGTCATCATAGCCTCAACCCTCTCGGGACAGGGGTACGGTCGGATTGGCTGCCAGGTCACTGATGGGGGAACTGCCTGGCGTTCCGGTATTGATGAGCGCAGCATTACCTGGAACGAGAGTTCAGTGACAGTTCGCCTTGACAATGTGCGTGATCCGATGACAGCTGATTCCTTTAGCAAAATACTCAACAGTGCCATTGGTGTAGTCTCTGTTAAACGTTATGGAAGTATTCCGGGGAGTGTATTCTGGCAGTTGACCCTCAATGCCACGGATTCCTTTCGCCTGCAGGCAGAACTCCTCAGTATGCTGCGCACTGTGATGGACAGTCGCGGTCTTGTGATTGTCAATGATATAAGCTATTGGTACAGCTCAGAAGAAATTCGGATGCTGGCTCCCATCAGGGTTGCCGCAATCGGAAGTGTTGAAATTCATTTTATCGTTGATTCCGCATTTGCTCGTCGCAATGTGCCAGGTGCCGGATCTTATCCGTCAGGCTTTGATTAACCCAAATTCGTATCATGTTTTTCCTGTTTCGTCGAAGCAGGAGAAGAATAGCTGTACATGAACCGCTGTACATGAACCGCTGTACATGAACCAAATAGAGAGTAACCGAAAATACATTAAACAATCGAACAACAGGAGTACTTCATGAAAAAAACCCTTTACTCGACAATTATGCTGGGTTCGATCCTTGCCTTTACCGGATGTACCCAGACAACCTATGTTAATGTTCCGGAAAACAATGCTATAGCTGTAGCGGGAGCGGAAGCGAATATAGAGGTAACCCAGGATCAGGCGGATACCGAGACCAAGGTTGAAGAAAAAACAGGTAAATCTGTGAGTGTTGCCGCAGCAGGGGCATCTCAAACTGCGTCAACATCAGAGGCAGTTGCAGCTGCGGCAGCCTCAAGTGAAGTAACAGTTCTCAAGGAAACTGTTGAATCTGCTGATGGAAAAATGGTCCAGGAGGTACACATTCATGTTGAACAGGCTGCAATAGCCACTTCTGAAGCAACCAGCAAGCAGGTTCAGGTTCAAGGACAGGCGCAAAAACAGACCCAAAAACAGGCTCAAGTTCAAGTTCAGAAGCAGAAACAGCAGGTCAAACCAAAGGTTGATGCGGATGGTTATGAGGTTTTGCTGGATGATTTGAACAACACAGATTAAGCGGAGCTTGATTTCAGTTCCATGTCTTTGTCTTCAGGTGTGAACCAGTCCCTGGTCAACAGTATTGCCCGAAAGGTGTATGATGACTATGTGGTTGGTTCTGATTTTGAGCATGTCTTGGACAGGTCTGATTTACGACAGGCTGGCATGGTCGGGATGCTGGAGGCTCGCCGTTACTTTGACCCTGAAAAAGGGGCGTGGTCATCCTTTGCCTCTATGCGGATACGGGGCGAAATGATTGATCGGTTGCGGCGGCAGGGCATGGTGTCGGTTCCCAGGGAACAATACGATCAGGTCAAGCAGTTGCGAAGCGCAAAGGCTGATCTGCAACAAAGGAGTGCTGATGTTTCTACTGCGGCTCTGTCATCCGCCCTGGGCTGGTCAGAGCAGAGAGTACAGACTATTTCCTGCTCACGGGTTCGGATGGAATGGCTGGATAAACCTGTCCTCAACGAGGAAGGAGGCTGTACTCATATTGATACGCTGCACAGTCATGATCCGGGACCGGAAGAGAAGACATTCCGAGTACAGCTGGCAGCCCGGATTCGGGAGTGCCTTGAGGGATTGCCCACGGATGATGAACGTTTGATTCTTCAGCTCCGTTTTCTTGAACAGGAGGTCGCCCTGAAAAAAATAGCCGAGTTGTTCGGGGTAACTGCCCAGCGGGTACACCAAATTCAGAAAAAAGCCATGGCTCGAATGAAATCCTGTTGCAGCAATAAGGGGATTTCCTTGAAAGATATAGTATAGCCGGAGGTGGTAAGCATGAGAAATCAGGAAATAACGCTGGGCATGGAAGAAGCCCTGCATATTCTGTACGAACAGCCGGAAATTTTCTCCTTTGATGGTGCTGAACACCTGGATGGGAGTCTCCTCATGCAAATGACAGCAGCGGGCGGGTTGTCAGAGGCTCTGCCTGCGGACAAACACCACCTGTCACTTTGTTCGCATTGTCTGAACCGCTGGCAGTTACTGTTGAACAGCCGTGCTTCCCTTACGGATACAGATACCGTTGACCGGGCTGATGATTGGTTTACCGGGGGCTATCTTGAGGCATGCGCAGATCACGAGCTGGATCTCCCGCTGAGCCTGTCCAGCCAGTGCGGACGCTTTATCCTTGGCGTGTATAGGAGCGAACAGGAACATGAAAACCTGCTGTTCACTATAGATTACTGTAATGAAAATGATAGTAATGAAAATTCCAGTGATGAAGCAGATGATTGTCCCGAAGGCAGCCTGATCACCGTTAATGACCGTTGCGGCATGCTCCTTCTGTCAGCTCCCCTGTGCAATGGCAGGGCTGCGGCTCGGCTTGAAACAACAGAGGGACAAATGCCGGATCTCAGCTCATGGACAATCCGGGTTCAGTCCCATGGGGTCGGGCAAACATGAGTTCCTCCTGTCTGCTTCTCTTTGCAAGCGGACACACTGCAGAAGTTAATCTCAATGCCTACCGGGCAGCACCCGATGCCAGACGTCCGGTTGATGCCTACATGATGAGTGATTGCGGGTCAGCCTGTTCTGATGCCGCAGCCAGGGCTGTGGAGATAGTCCACCAGCTTGCCCTCAGACGCGGAATGCACCCCAAGCCGATGGTGTATGGTTTTGATCTCCAGGGGAATCGAAAGGCAAGCCGGGTAGTCGGTGCCAGCGGTGGCTTGGCCTTTGTGGTTGCTGCGGCAATCCAGGCTCTATCCCTTGAATGCGGCCCGGTTGCCGCCACCGGCATCCTCAGTGCGGCTGATCCTGACGCACCCCTGCAACCAGTTGCCTCTATCCACGCAAAGCTCACGGCTGCTCTTGCTCTTGTCCCTGAAAACGGTACGATCCTCTATCCCAAAGTAAATGATGCCGAACTCGATGCCCCCCTGCGGGATCGTTTTGCCGAGCATGGCATCCGAATCCATGGTGTGTCTTCGGCTGCCGAAGCGGTTACTCTCCTTGCAGGGGAAACCGGTACAACCGCCACCTCCTCAACAAGCGATTTGCGTAAGTTTGTACTCGTCCTGCTCGGTGCGGGTATTCTGGCTGGAGGTGTTATTTCCCTTTTGTATAAGGGAAACCCTGACGAAATTCCTGTCGTGGAGCAAGGCCGAGTGCAGCAGGTTCCAGCCATAAGGCCGGTTGCTGTTTCCGCATTACCGGCAGATAAAAATTCGATTGACCCTGTGGTCGGCAACAAACCGATCTCTTCGCAATCACCTGTCTTAGAGCAGGAAAAGGAAGTGCGGGAAACAGAAAAAGCCAAGGGGTCACCGGTTGACCGAGCCTCCCTAAGAGGGGAAATCTCATCAGGTATTGATGATCAACCGCAATCCGCTGTAGCAGAACCTGAGGCGAGCGGTTTTGACTGAATTTTCCATTGGTTCCCCGCTCCAGGTAAGCGAGCCTGCGAGACTCTGTTTGTGGAAACCTTAAATGCCCGATCCAGCTATAGATAGAGGACGCTGGGGCGGCCATTCAAGGTTCCCACGCAGGAGCATGGGAACCAGAGATTGACAAAAGTTATCTATTTGAAATTGTGACTTGTCTCGCCTTAAGTTGGTAGCCTACTTTTTCATATTGCACCCGTCCCCTGACTGGCCTGCCACCTATGAAATTTATCCTGTCACCAGTGCATCCCGTTCGTTCACCCCCCTCTACTGAGCAGAGAAGTATTCACTCGTAAACTCAACGAGTTCAACCACCTCCAACAAATCCTCATAGAGACCGGCACCAACTTGATATTTTGAACCTGGAACCTGCCGGATATAGGATATTTTCCTTGAAGCCGCATCCTGGCCTGGTTTAGGCCAGTAATAATCTACCCAGCCATTATCTTTGGAGGCTTCACAAAAATCAATCATAAAACACTTGCCCTTTACATCCTGCAAGGTGGATAAATCGCGACCGATCAGTTCCGGCTTAAGGGGATGTGCTGCTATAGAGATTCTGCTGCAATCCAAAACAAAAATATAGGTTCCACCCCAGGACCACTCGGAATCGGGATCATTGAAACTTTGCAGTTTACCAGGTTCTTCCTGGGCAAGAAATTTTACCGCTGCCATAACTTTTTGTACGACTTCCAATGGCGTTGCCTTTTCTGAGGCAGATGCAAGCACTGGCAGGATTAATACACAACAAAATGTCCACAATATCCCTTTCATAACAGCTCTCCTGAAGTTACATTATCAGCATACTAAAAATAGTTTCGACTTGAATCGCAGCACGGTTTTTCGTCTGTATAGTATGCTGACAGATTACTTTAGTCAAGCTGCGATACCATGATCTTCCGGCCACCCCTGGTCGAACAGGAAAAATTCTTCTTTAGTTTGTCCGCCAATACCTGTAGAGTAGTTGCCATAGAGGACTCCAGCAAAACACCCCACCAAATAAAAACACGACTATTAAGACAACAATACAATGACAGATAAAGAACAAATGGCCGATCAGGCCGTAGAACTCTTTCAAAACGGATTTCACTGAAGTCAGGCAATTTTCAGCGCGTGCGCTGAACTGTTCACCCAGGAGGATCTTGATCCCGCTCTGCTGGCAGCCGTGGCTCCGTTTGGAGGCGGACTGGGCAGCACCGGGCAGGTATGCGGTACCCTGGCCGGTGCCTTGGCAGTGATCGGCTTCACCTTGGGCAAGACCGAAGCAAAAGGCAGAGATCACAGGCTTATGTGGAAACTCAGCCACGACATGGTCAAAGAATTTGACCGTATCACTGAACAATACGGAGGAACAAACTGCGTCGATATTGCCGGGGTCAACTGGAAGGATCGGGAGTCAGTTCGCTATTTTTACAAGGATCCCGACTCCGGTCGCAAGAACTGTTTCCATGTAGTGCGGGAGACGAGTTATTATCTGTACGAACTCATCTCGGACAAGTTTCCAGAGAAAGACGAATAAGCCGGATTCACATCAGAATACCGTCCAGATAATACCAGCACCCATCCGCATGGACAAACCTGCTCTTCTCATGCAGGACACCGATCTCAACGCCCTGCCGCCAGACCGCCCTGAACTCTACCATCCCGCTGGAATCACCAGGCTGTCCCTCACGACTGGACAGTACTGTAAGGCTGCACCATGGCGGAATGGTCTGCAGGTTCATGGATTTCGGCCTGGTATCAGGATGCCAGGTCTTGAGGAGATATTCGCAGTCACGGACAACATTTGCTGAAAAACGGGAACGCATCAATGCCTCGGCAGTGGCGGCATGAGTTTCACCTGCCAGCAGAGGGCCGCAGCAGTCCGCAAGGGGTAATCCACTCTGACAATAACAGTTCTTTTCCATCCTCACTTTCCTCACTTTCCTCACTTTCCTCACGTACCTCTTCCAGGCACAGTTACACAAACCCGCACAAGCCCCCTAACCGAATTACCCACATACACCGCATCAGCCGCCAAAACCTCCTCTTGACGCACTACCCGCTCCGTCACCCTGCCCTGCTCCAGCAGCATCCGCCGACAGGTTCCGGCCAACAGACCACATCGCAGGGGCGGCGTTACCAGGATGCCATCAATAACCACAAAAAGATTAAAGATTGTTCCCTCGGTGACCTCTCCCCGACTGTTGCAAAACAATACCTCATACCAGCCATCAGTCACCCCCCTCTTACGTTCCCGATCAAAAAGTTCCCGCCGGGTGGTCTTATGAAAGATGTACGGATCCTGCTCATCCACTGTAATATCTGAAAAAATAACCTGAGGTAGTTCTTCAGGCAACGGCTCCATAACCACTGCATCCATCACAGTTTTGCTTATATCCACCCGACCATCCCGATGGAGCAGCAACCGTACCCGGTACAGATCTCCGCAAACAGAGACCGCAGCCTGTAGCTGCTGCCGAATCTCATAAATGACACAAACAAACTGAAAATAGAGCGCAGAATCCTGTAGTCGTTCCAAATGATAGTCCAGGAGAAAAAACCCGTCATCAGGATGATAGAGCAGGGTTTCTATGAGCTGAAAATCTGGCTCGTTTCTGGTGAGAAAGTTTCCTTTGAGCAGACACTCCTGCCACTCCGCCTCTGGTTCAGAGTCGGACACGATGCCGGATCCAATCCCCATCCTGCCCCTGCCACCGAGCAACTCCAGGGTACGGATGGGTACGTTGAAGCAGCTCTTTTCCCTGCTGCTGTAGCCAATGGCTCCGCAATACACTCCCCTGGGCTGCAGTTCCAGTTCATGGATAATCTCCATGGTGTGTACCTTGGGCGCACCAGTTACCGAACCGCAGGGAAAGAGGGAGGAAAAAAAGGATTGGAGGGATAACTGTTCCATATCCAACGGAATACCATCAACTGTGGAGGTCATCTGTAGCAGGGATTGATAGGTTTCCACCTCAAAGAGCGACCGAGGAACCACCTTGCCACCACCGCAGCCGTGCAAAAGACGACCGAGATCGTTGCGCAACAGGTCAACGATCATCACATTCTCGCTCCTGTTCTTGGGGTCTGTGCGCAGGTGCTGCCTGTGCATCGCATCCTCTTCACTGGTTCTCCCCCGTGCCATGGTTCCCTTCATGGGGCGAACCCTGATCCGGTTCTGATCAGAGCGGAAAAAAAGTTCCGGGGAAAAACTGAGGACATCTCTGCCCTGGTGGCGAATCCATGCTCCATAGGAAACTGACTGGTTTCGACGCAAAGCCCGGTACAGATCTGCGACTGATCCTTGGAAAAGAAAATCAAGATGAAGGGTAAAATTGACCTGATAAGTGTCTCCGGCTGTAATATACTCCTTGATTCTCTGTACCGCCTCAAGGTAGCGGGACTGTGACAAGGTCGGGGTGAGATCGGTACAGGAGAACGAAGTCCCCTCCTGCCAGCTTTCTGAGGTTGCCTCGGGCCAGCCTGTCCCGTTTGTAAAAACACCGCTCAGATGATTATAGATAAGGGGCGCATCAAACACTCCCAGCACAGCCAGGGGGGGCTGTTGCTCACCATTTGACTGCACAGATAGCGGATAGAGACAGGGTTCCAGCAGATAGCCAAACTCATAAGCAAACCAGCCAGCGAGATAATACCCATCCCTGCGCAGCCTGTCAGCCCTGGCAAGAAAGGCCGCAGCCTCATCTCCTGCCCTGCATATCAGATAACTATGCGGATTCCTGAAAAGCAGTGACTGATGCTCTTCTCCACTCACTTTTCCGCTCTCCAGGAAGATAAAGTCATCCTCCTGCTCAAGCCAGCGGGTAAGAGTGCCGATGGTAGTATCATTTATAGTAGTATTATTTAAGGGCTTCGTTTTCATACCTTTGTTGTAGCAAGTTAAAGATAATTGTTCCAGAAAAAATTTTCTGCGAAAATCCCTTCGCTTTAATATTGCGTTAGTGCAATTAATATTCTATACTATGCAGCTATTGTTCTTTTCCCAAACTGAAGTTCGCAAGCCGGTCAACATCCGTTCTCTGGCTTTAATCGCTATAACTTGCTGTAAATCAATATTTTGTTTACCAATCAGCACATAAGTTCTCTGATTGCCGCTCTACTTTGCGCAACTTAATGATCGATAAAGGAGATCATCATGCTTATTAAAGACTGGATGGCCACATCGATACTGACAGTGGACATCAACACCTCTGTCATGCGTGCCACCCGAACCATGAAAGAAAACAGTATCCGCCGTCTGCCTGTCCTCTCCCATGGGAAACTGGTTGGTGTTGTCACAGACCGGGATCTGAAAGAGGCATCCCCCTCCTCTACCTCTGAGATGGACATCCATGAGATGTATTACCTGTTGTCAGAGATGAAGATCAAAGATGTAATGACCGATACCTGCATCAGTCTCAAGGAAAATGATACCCTGGAAAAAGCTGCCCTGATCATGCTGGCGGCAAAGATTTCCGGCATCATGGTATTGGACGACAGCGACTCACTGGTCGGCCTGCTCAGTGAGACGGATATCCTGCGCGGCTTTATCCACGCTACCGGCATTGAGGACGGGGCGCACCAGTTTGTCATTGACGTACCCGATGCCGCCGGTTCAACCACCAAGGTCATTGATATTATCCGTAAACAGAACGGCAGGATTCTCTCGGTTCTGACCTCCTATGCCGACACCCAAAGGGGTCAGAAACGGGTATCCATCCGCTTCAACCTGGACAAGGGGAATATCAAAAAACTGAAACAGAAAATTTCAGCTATAAAGGAATACTACCTTGTCCACCACGGCAAGGATGAGTTAAAGGATTTGCCCAAGAAGAAAAAATAACAGATAATAAGAATCCAACACACCGCAGAAATGGTGTGCCAGACGTAAACCAGTAATAACCGAATCATTTTCCGGCAGACTGCCGTAGCTGAAAAAACAGCGGCAGTAACAGCAGCCGGGACGATCAACAAACGCCAAAGGAGAAATCTATGTCGCGAAAAATGGTAACCATTGATGGAAACCAGGCATGCACCCATGTTGCTTATGCCGTTAGTGAAGTCATCACAATCTACCCCATCACCCCCTCGTCGTCCATGGCGGCGGAGGCTGACACCAAGGCCAATGCCAAACAAAAAAATATCTGGGGTTCCATCCCGGTTATTTCCCAGATGCAGTCGGAAGGCGGAGTTGCAGGCTCCCTGCACGGTTCCCTGAACTCAGGGGCTCTTTGTACCACCTTTACCGCCTCCCAGGGACTGCTGCTGATGCTTCCCAACATGTTCAAGATTGCCGGTGAGCTGACCCCCACCGTCTTTCACATCACGGCTCGTTCCATTGCCTCCCAGGGACTGTCCATCTTCGGCGACCACGGCGACATCATGGCTGCCCGTCAGACTGGCTGGGCTACACTCTGTTCCCAGAACGTACAGGAGGCCATGGACTTTTCCCTCATCTCCACCCAGGCCACCCTGGCATCCCGCATCCCGTTCATGCACTTCTTTGACGGCTTCCGTACCTCCCACGGGATCCAGAACATTGAGCAGCTGACCAACGAGGACATGGATGCGATGATCGATGAGGATCTCATCCACGCCCACCGTCAGCGCGCCCTGACCCCGGATCGGCCTTCCATGTGTGGAACAGCCCAGAACCCGGATGTCTATTTCACTGGTC
>DAOVTM010000360.1 GCA_030633145.1 Desulfobulbaceae bacterium | reverse complement strand
ATAATCAACCAAGCTCGATCTTATCCCCATTGAGACGCATTCGTTTTTCCGCATCAATGGAGGCATCTTCAGCACGAACTGCGAAACGCCCCCGCACCCGGCAACGGAAACGCCCCAAGCGGGAATCCTCATCCCCAACCCTGCGATAGAGCCGGTTGACACGTTCAACCACCCTGGTTGCCTTGCTCTCTACGGTCTCGCACACCATACGCAGATGCCTGGCACAGCTCGTCACCAGAGTACCGGCAAAGGCAAAGTCAGCAAACTGCATCCTGGCACTTGCCGCATTCAGGCGAATCTCAGCACTCACCAGGTTCAGGCTCTGACTGCCTTGCAGCGACAGGTTACCCCGCTCACTGTGGATGACAAGATCACCCTCCACCGATACCATGGCCGGGTCATTGCCCTGCCGCTCCAGCACAGTGAGTATGTAAGAGGTACCCATGCTGTTTGTTGACAGGAGAACAAGATCATCCAGTTGCGGTTCGAGCAGACAGCCAGCAGCCCGCACAGTGTAACTGAGGCTGGCTCCATCGGCAACAAAATAGGAGTTTCCTGTTACCTGTTTGACCACCGCAGTACGCAGCAGGGTACGAGTTTCATCTTTTTGAAGAAGTCTGCCCATAATTATTTACCTGAGTTTTGGCATCTTTCATTTATATCCAAAAGTAGTCGAGTCTTCTTTTACCTGGCATTGTGCACGGGTTGTAGTCAGCTATGGTAAAGGTCTAAATAATTGAATAAATCCTTCAAATAAATTTATGCTGTTTAATTCCATTAATCACATAAAGCCACAAGAGAATCCAATGAAGAAAAAGAGCTTACAAGGCAACCAAGGCATTAAATCTGCATAGTTTGAAGAACCAGGTCAAAGACAAGGGTATTGTTTTTGCTGTCGATGTAACAAAGAGAAATTAATGGGTTCAATAATGACATCAAGCAATTCAAACGCTATTCACCACTCCATAATGGATGCCGTCTTATTTTATAGTGCAACGATTGTCATAATCGTTTCGCCGAAACCACCGGTAGCCCCATGGAGAATAGAGAATCTCCCATCAGCCCAGTTCCACCCGTTCTCCGTCCAATCGTAACCGTTTATCGGCTTCAATGCTGACCTCTTCGGCCTCAACGCTGTAGTTTTCATCCACGCTGCAATGCACCTGACCCAGCTGGCTGTCCTCACTGCCGATGCGGCGATAGAGCTGCGATATTCGTTCAAAAACCCGGTCAACCCTTTGTTCCACTGTTTGCCAGAAGGCACTGAGGCTGTTAATGGAAATTTCCACTCTGTTGCCGGTAAAATTTGTTTCCCTGAGCTCTGCCACCCCATTGTCTGCGTAGAACCCTAAATCCGACGCAGAAAGCGAGATTGCCTCATCAGCCTGTAGCAGCAGATCACCGCCCTTTGCGGCGACCACTGTATCCGGTGGCAAACAGACTCGAGCCGGACGGTCGGCAGCTCTGTGCAGTACGGATAAAATATACCCTCTATTGGCTGGACCTTCCGCAAGCAGTACCATATCACCGCCTTCTGGGACAAGCAGACAACCGACAGCCCTGACAGCGATAACCCGTTGTTGAGAAATTGCAACAACATATTTATTATCCAAAATTTGTTGCACTGTACCTGAGTATAAAAACATCTCTTCTTGATATCTTTGGGGCTGAGAGAGGGCCATTATAAATACGCTGCTCCATTAAAGAGGTTTAGGAAAGATAGATTCAGCACAATCAGCACAGTACAATAATGTCACTATCAATCTCACTCTATCTGTATAGACGGAATCACGCAAGAGCTCAACCCAACATTTATTTTTTCCTATTCCTTCCAACAAAGTCACCTTGTCAAAAATAGCCGAAACGATGATCACGGCCAAAAACCATTAGCAGCATTAGCCGCAATTGGCATCGGCATAAATTGAAGACCCAACCGCCGGATAACTCCTGTAAATATGATTAAATACATTATCCGATAAATCAGCAACCTCGTCAACCTCATAACAGTCAACAGGCAGGCCGGAGGTCTCATCAAACAGAAAATCATATATGTTCTGTCGCACCGCATCTCTGGCGTTTTCCTTTTCCCGCCAGTTTTCAACCCGTAATTTTTCCTCTTTAAGCGTTGCAAGCAGTTCAACGGCAACCGTCTTCAACTTCTGAATTTCCCTGGCCGATAACTCCGGTTTCACAATCAGGTCAAATAAAGCAAGCGTTTCCTCATCCAATCCGGTCTTGATGGCGCGTTGCTCCTCTTCACTCAAATGGACTCCCAAAATCAGCAACGCCTCAAAGGTCTTCTCAATGTTTACCCGGTCTTTCTCACGGTTATACTCGTCAACAATCTGCTCATAATGTTTCTGAAAATCAGTCCGCAAAGGATTTTGTGCCAGCAATTTTTTCAAGCGGGCATCAATAATCGATTTTAAACACTGCACTGCGGTTCGCTTACGACTGCTCTTGCTAAACTCCTGCCTGAGTCGTTCAAAGTCAATTTTACTGATGTCATAAGGCTCTCTGTCCGCGTCATCAATGTTGATTTCCGCTGTTTCAATTTCCGCATCAACCACTCCATGCAGCTCCCGCATAATCTGGCTGATATCAACAGCTTCCCTATCACCCTCCAGGCTCTTGTATATGATGTTGATAGCATCCCGGTCAGCTCTTAATTCATTAATTTCAGGACGAATATTAATACACGCCTTAAACTTCTTAAACACGGTGCGAGCCATGATCTCAAATCGTTTTCGGGTACGGTCGTTTTCGTTCACTGCCTCTTTGGCCGCAACGATTGCCGCATTGCGGGAAAAGCCAGAGGTCTCAAAAATCGCATCCATCTGAAATCCCTGTTTCATCAAAAAATCCCGCACCATCTGGATAGCCTCAACAAGTTCCGCCAATAGCTCCTCATCCGGTCGCACAGGATCCTGTCCGCTACCCTCATCTCCACCATGCCCCTCATCACCATGCCCGGCAAAGGTGGCCAATGCCTTGCGCAGGTTTTTCAGAATGCCGCAGTAATCTACAATCAGGCCGTTGTTTTTTCCCTCGTCAACCCGGTTGGCACGGGCAATGGCCTGCATCAGTGTGTGCGCCTTGAGCGGTTTATCAAGATAGAGCGTTGCCAGGCTGGGTACGTTAAAACCGGTCAGCCACATGGCGCAGACAATGGCAAGTCGGAAGGGGTGCTCCTCTTTTTTGAATGCGCTTTCCAGGTCAATCCGGTTGCCGTCTTCGGCAAGAAAACCCTGTTTAATCAACTTACGGTGGCCTGTAATATCCAGATCCCATTGCCGGAATTTATCCACTTCGCCCTGTTCTTCACTGATCATCACCGCAATAACGGTTTCCTTCATCCAGATCAGTTGGCGGCTGCGAAAAATCTGCTCCTGCTCATCGGCAATCTTAGCCCACTCCTTTTCCAGCTCTTGAATACGTTCCTGCCAGTAAAATTCTATCAGCTTATGCATACGCACACAGGTGACCTTATCAATGCAGACCAGCATGGCCTTGCCGTTTTCCCAGCCCTCGCTGTAATGGCTGACCAGATCACGGGCAATCTGAGTAAGCCGTTTAGCCGCTGTAATAATATGATAATCACGCTTCATCTCCCGCTCAAGACGCTGCTCAACATTGATATCATCAATCTCCAGCTCTTCTATCTTTGCGGCAATTTTCTCATTCAGCTCACTGGTTGCCACCCCGAGTTTGTCGCCACGGGCATCATAATAGAGCGGCACGGTTGCGCCGTCATCCACTGCCCGCTGAAAATCATAGGTGGAGATATAGTCGCCAAATACCCGCTTGGTGATCTCATCATCGGAAAACAGCGGTGTGCCGGTAAAGCCGATAAAGCTCGCATTGGGCAGTGCGTTACGCAGGTTCAGGGACAGGGTTCCATACTGGCTGCGATGGGCTTCGTCGGTGATAACGATGATGTCATCCCGCTCAGAGTACGGAGCATCCGGCAACACTGCTTTATTGAATTTCTGAATCAGACTGAAGACAACCGCCTTATGTTCGGCCAGCAATGCCTGGAGATGGTTGCCGCTCCCTGCCCGGCAAAGGTTTTGTAGATCTGCGAATCGAGATCGTCACGGTCGGTCAGCACCAGAAAGGTAAAATTTCCCCCTAGTGTGCGATGCACTTTTTTGACAAAAAATACAATGGAATAGGATTTGCCCGAACCCTGGGTATGCCAGAAAACACCGAGCTTGCCGTCCCGCTCCTTGCGGGCAATAACCGCTTGAATGGCCTTGTTCACGCCGAGAAACTGGTGGTTGTAGGCAACAATCTTGACCGGCTTGCCGCCCGAGTCATCAAAGAGGATGAAATTTTCAAGGAGATCCAGCAGGTTTGTTTTGGCGCAAACGCCCTTGAGCAGCGTCTCCATGTTCACCACACCCGACTCGTTTTCCGCCAGCCGTTTCCAGTCGCTGAAATGTCCATATTGGGATGAAATGGCACCGATCTTGGCTTCAACACCGTTACCGATAATCACAAAACCATTATGATGAAACAGCCGGGGAACAGTGT
>DAOVTM010000409.1 GCA_030633145.1 Desulfobulbaceae bacterium | reverse complement strand
GGCTGTTAAAAAGTTTTTCATGGTTAGTTCTTCTGACTTGGCGAAACTCAATAGGCTGAAGTTGTTTGACTGTGGAAACAATTGCTGTTTGATCGATATCAAGAAGTTCATTTCAAACCCGTAAGGACAAAGCTCTACGGCTTTCATCGGGATTTTTGTCGATGAGTTGACGGAGAAAGTTGACATCGTCGGTAGTTATGATACGTTTACGGTAGGTGAATAGCTCGGACATGTGTAAAGCATACCCGAGAACAATTCTGAACGCACGCTTTTAATCTGGATATAAGTTGGATAAATTTCCCGGTGAACGGTTACCTTAACGCATAGAGGAGAGTAATAAACGTGATGCAGAAAACAGTTATAGTATGTCTCTTGACCCTCCTGTCCCTTTCTTCTTTTCCATCCCTTGCCGCAACGGAGGTATCTGAAAACAAAAAATTTCGTCCGCCGGGCAGTGATCGCTTTATCTATCAAGGCTCGATCCAGTTGCCAGCGAAAGGCCGATGGTTGGTGGACAAATCGTCTGAGGGACAACAACCGGTTTACCTTGCTCCTTCCGCAAAAGATGCCAAACAGATTGGTCAACAAAACAAAGGCCGACGCATTGCGGCCATGGAGCAAAAGCGCAAGAAAAAACAAATCGGCTATACCTTGCGCAGTATTGTCAACCCGGCAGCAGACTACGCCCGGCAGCATGACAATATCGGCCCTGCTGCGACCAGCGACCTTGACCATAAACAATACAAATATGTTTTAAAAAGATTCAACAAGGTTATTGATGCCCAGGGTCAAAGTCAAAGCCAAACCCAAAGCACAGGCCAGCCTGCCTTCTTTCTCCTCCCCAAGGTACGGTTTCATTTTTCCGGCAATGAGCAAAACAGCAGGATAAAAGAGGAAGACCGCCAGTTACTGGCAATTTCACTCCAGCCTCTAGTCGATGACGGCAAACACTGGCTGATTTATACCGACAGAACCAGTGAACGAGAGCTGATCGATCAGCAACTGCTCGACCGATACAACTTGGTTGTCCGGCCATTGAATACGCAAACGGACAGCAGCGAGTCCCCTTCCCTCTATACCTATTCCATCATCACCCAGCCAGCCACACAGGACACTGCCTCCCTGCCCCTTTCCCTCCGCAATCCAGTGACAGGAGCAAAAAAACAAATTCTCTGGCAGCTCTCCGGCGCAACGGCTGGCGATGCCTCCCTGAAAAAAGCACTGGATATAAAGAGACAAGCATCATGGAGAGGCTGGTACCGCCTCTCCCATTCTCCGATTCTGGCAGGTTGGCTGCAAAAATCATTTGTGAGCCGGGCAGATCGTCGTCAGCAGCAAAACAGTAATAACACCTCAATGTTTGCGGTCATGGGTGGTCGAGCCGCAGTCAGGGAAACCCTGCAGATGCAGCTAATGGCACCTGCTGACAAGGATGAACCTCGCACAATTGATATTGCATCCATCCAGGGAGTCACGGTCAAATCACACCCCTTTGAGAAGATGCTTGCAGGACAGAAAGGTGGCCAGTTGGAACTGGCCGACCTTGTTCCCCTGGATCACTTCTTCCTCTATGCTGCCAAACCTGCAACCCTCCTCCCCATGCTCGATGATGGTGCCGGATTCCTCTCCCGCCTTGGCGGCACCATGCGTAAATCTACTATCAAGTACTTCCTCAAGGAAAAATACCTCAGCCGATTGGGCCTAAACCAGCAGTGGATCGAGCTGTTTCTTAACTCTGAGGCGGTCAGAGACTGCGCAATCATAGCCCCGGATCTCTTTTTTATTGATGGAACCGATATAACCGTTATCACCCGGCTGGAAAATCCTGCAATCATCCTCCCCCTGCTTAAAATGATCAAGGTCAGCGGGCTGTCGGAATCCGGGATAATCAGTAGAGAGACCACCAACAACAGAAAGGCATTCTGGGCAATCAAGGATGACCTCTTACTGGTCAGTACCTCCCGTTCCGAGCTGCAGGAAGTCATTGCACTTGCAGAGAGCAAGGGAAAAAACAGCCTGGGCCAGAGCGCAGAATTTCGCTACATGCTCACCCAGCTGCCTGTACAGGAGCAAACCCGTGCCTACGCCTATCTCTCAGATCCGTTTATCCGCAACTTGGTAGGCCCGAAAACCAAGATCAACCAGCTACGGCGAATGATTGCCAGAGCTGAGATGGAGCAGATAACCGCCCGCGCATTACTGGCCAAACTTGACGGAATCTCTCCACTGACCCTGGAACATCTGAGCAGACAGGGGTATCTCTCCGCAGAACTTACTCGGAAAGGATACAGCATGGATGAGGATCTGCTCGTCCATTCGCAGGAATACAGAACAGTTAAGGATTTAACCCCGCTCCAGGCAACCCCTTTGGATAAGATCAGCAAACAGGAAGCAGACAACTATGCACAGTATCTTGAACAATACAACCGCTTCTGGAATCGTTTTTTTGACCCCATTGCAATCCGCCTGAACGACGTACAGGAGCAGGGAAAAGCAGCCCTTGAGGCATCAGTCTTCATCCTGCCTCTGATCGACAATACCATTTACAACAGCCTGAAAGAGATCCTTGTCAACCGGGAAACTGGCACTGCGATGCGGATCCCGACCCTCTCTCCAAACCCGGTACTGCTCCTCTCCCTGAATCTGAGAGAAGAGGCCTGGGTCGGATTATCTGCGAAACTGGCTGAAATGTTGTCCAGGTACGCCCGTATCAACCCAGCCTTTATTGATGATCTCGGCCCGGCTCTCCACCTGGCAATCAACGATGCTGACCCGGTCATTGCCCTGGGCAGCGGCGATCTGATGGGAGCCTTTGGCGGCAACATAACCGGCATGGGACGCAACTCAGCCATGCTCATGCTGCCCGCAGCTCTGGCAGTGCTGACCCGCCCCTGTACCCTGGCCGTAGAGACCAGTGATCCGGATACCAGCCTCCGCTACCTGATGAATGCGGCCAAATCAAAACGACCGGCAAGAAGGCGCATGACTGAAGTAAATGTTGAATTTTACCAGGTCGCAGGAGAAGACTCATGGATATTTTCCTTTGATATCATGGGCATGGTCACCCTGCGTTACGGCATTGAAATCCGGGACGGCTTTGTGATGATTAGAAATATCCCCTGGTCCACCCCCAGCAGTATCGAGCAGATAAGTACCTCACCGCTGAACGGCGCACGACTGGCAGTCTATCCGGGAGCTGGCAAACTTCAGCTTTCCGGCCTGTATGCGGCAACAGTGGAACACCAGTCAGCAGCAGCCATGGAAGGGGCAGGACTGCTCTATCCGCTGCTGGAAAGCGGCTGCGCTGATATTGATACTGCGGCAAAAAAACATCTGACTTTATTCCGCTTCATGCCTGCTCATCCGGGAAACGGTTCCTGGCAATGGCAGAACAACCAGGTGGTGAGCAGTCAGTTTGGCTCCATTTACAGACGACAGTTTCCCAAGTATCAGCAGGGGGATAGTGGCTTTGGCCTAATGCAGGACATTGAGGAGTTTGCTGTGCAGATGCAGTTTGAAGAAAGCGGATTGCGAACACAAATACGCTGGTCAACTGTTACAGTACGTCCTCCGCATTCACTAGGACTGCAACAAACACCCAAATGAAATCACCGGATCGAACAACAGTCGCAAAACTCACTGATCTTCCCAATATCGGTGAAGCCATGGCTCGTGACCTGCACCTGATCGGCAACAACGGATACCAGCTCTACGATAAACTATGCAGGGTCACCGGCAAAAGACATAATCCCTGCGTAATTGATGTCTTTCTCTCAGTTGTGGATTTCATGAATGGCGGTGAGGCAAAGCCGTGGTG
>DAOVTM010000046.1 GCA_030633145.1 Desulfobulbaceae bacterium | reverse complement strand
CATTGTCTTTCGGTTACCCATGGGATCATAGCTGTAATCAAACACCGGGCCGGATACGGTCTGTGCCTGTTGCAGAAAACCAAGGTCGCTGTAATCGTAGAGAACGGTTTTGGAAAAACAGATTGACGGAATGCACAGGGAAAAACAGATAAATGAACTGATGAAGAAAATATACAACACCAGCAAGTAGTGTTTACTTTGTCCCGTCATCTTGTCGTATTCTAAAATATTTTTCACAATTTGTAAGGAGCTATTTAAGATTAAATTCTTGATTCCAGAGTCAACTCACACACCCCTGTCTCCGGCACCGGTTCTCCTGAACCGGGATTCTGGACCACTATCCGGCCCGTGCCATTCACCCGTATCTCCAGCGGGTAAGGGTTCAACCGCTGTAATCCCTTACGCAGGCTAAACCCAACAATATCCGGCATCATTCCGGCGATCTGCTCAGGAGCGGCTTCCAGCCTGGGCATTTCAAGACGGCGACGGATAAAAAAACGCTGTCGGTTATTTTCATTTTTTTCAGCCGGATGCACTGCCGGGTATTGACGTTCAATATACTCTGCCAGTACAGGTAATAACTCGTTTCCCAATTTCTTTATTGCCCGACTCTTATCTCTCGTTTCGACCGCATTCTGCAACTGGGGGCGCAGGGAGTTATAATCAACTGCCAGCAATACCATGATCTGGGGACGCTTCTTTGGAACCGCAACCAGCAGCAGTTCCTGGGTTCGGTATTCACTGAATCCATTATTTTTTTCAAAAAATGTCTTACTGTTGGCAAATAAAAAACCCTTGTCTGTGGAGTAGGGCGAGTGTAGCAGCAGCTCCCGACGCAGGTTGATTCCCAGCACCGGATCCAGCACACGCTCGGGTTGTGCAAAGTCAGGAGAACGGTCAAATAACTGTTTCCGGGCATGGTCATAGATTCCATGCAGATAATAGGGGCTAACCCGGTTGCCACTGTTGAGCAGACTTGCAAGCCCCACCGCAAACTGCACTCCGCTTAATTTGCTGTTCCCACAATTGCCGGTTGTTCCTGTGCTGTTCTTTGCATCATCGGCAGGATTCAAAAGACAGTAAACCGATTCCTGCAGGCCGAACACATGCCTGTAGGCTGCCAACTGTATTGCGTTCAGTCCGTAGTCTGGAGTGGCTACAGTCGCAGGCAGGATACGTTTTCCTACCCCGGCTCTATGTACTGCGGCAGCGTGTACCAGCAATGGCCTGAGAAGAGTCCGGTTAAAATAGGGTTCAAATACCATCTGATAGCCTGTCTGCCCCTGCTCGGTAACCTTCCAGAAATAATTAGGATCAGAGGAAGGCTGAGTGACAAGAGCCAGTATCCTGCCACTCTGCGGGTCAAGAACCAGAGCCATTCCAGTGACAGCACCCTGTTGTTCCCGATACCGGCGGAGCATCTGTTCCACCCGATTCTGCAGTTCCAGATCAATGGTCAGGACAACATCAGTGGTGGTTCGTCCCAGAATTTTTTGATCCCTGAAATCCACTTCCGGAATATCCGTGTTTCTGAATTCTCCCGGCTGCAGTATCGGGTCATAGAGAGCTTCCACTCCATTGAGCCCTGTCCTCTTCTCTGTGTAACCAAGCAGGTATGCCCCTATGGAGTGCTGTGGATAATAGCGGGCTTCCCTAACCTGGCAGCGAACCCCGGCCATCTTGACGGCCTTGATTTCAGAGGCATGGTGCAGATCAAGATCATCGGCGATTTCTATCTCAGATTGTGCCTCCAGCAAGCGGTCAAGAATGATCTTTTGATCCAGTCCCAGGATTTGGGCCAACTGCTCAGCAGCTATTTCCTTATCTGCAAGGTGGGCAGGATCAACAAAGAGAGAAAATAGCTGATAGGAAACCGAAACCTCTTTCAGGTTTCGATCATACACCGTTCCCCGTAACAGTGGTTTATTCTTCGTTTCAGTGACCCAGGATTCAACAGAGTCGTCAGAAGATTTGCCGGCGGACAACTGAATTATCTTGCCTATATCCTGGAGGGAGAGAGGTAACCTGTGTAGGATATAACCAGTTGCCGCCAGCAAAATTATAAGTAGCCCGGCAAATATCAGGCGTGGCCTGCCGGATGTCTTTTCCCTGGCTACTTTGTACATTGTGTTGCGTTAGTATCAAACCTGCCAGTATTGTTTCTTATCGTCACGACTGGCGGGAAAGCACTTACATTCGTAATTTATGAACCTGTCCATCGATTGGCAGGTACAGCTTCATGCGTTCCCCGGCAGCTGCAACTACAACATCCTTTTGGGTAATCCTGGCTCGCTCAACCCGCAGCTCTGTGAGTGTAGTCCATTTTTTGCTATGAACAGTTTGCAGTATGGACAGTTCGGTCATGCTCTCGCTAATAGTCATACGCATGAATTGACTCACAGCCAGAACTATCACCAGGGCAATACAGAGTATCATCACCGCAGGTTTGAGGATATTACCGGTTAACGGTTCCCGTCTTCCGGACACCACCTGGCGGTTTATGGTCACCGAGGTAGCAGATGGACTGAATGCGGGTACTCCATGATTCATGGCTCAACTCCCTGTCGTTTATACTTTTTCCGCAACCCGTAGTTTGGCACTGCGGGCTCTGGGATTATCATTAATTTCCTGCTCTGTTGCCGTGACCGGTTTTCTGGTCAGTGCCTGATATGCCGGATTGTTCTTAAATGCCTGCTTTACAATGCGATCTTCCAGAGAATGAAAGGAGATGATAGCTATCCTTGCCCCGGTTGTTAGCAATTCAGGCGCATCGTCAAGCAGTTGTACCAAATTATCAAACTCTCTGTTTACCGCCACGCGCAAGGCCTGGAACACCTTGGTTGCAACATGGATTTTTTTCGGATGATATTTAACCGGAATGGCCCGTGCTACAAGCTGTGCCAGTTGTCCGGTGCTGGTCAGGGACTCTTCAAGCCGAGCCTGAATAATAAATCGGGCGATCCTTCTGGCCTGCCGTTCTTCACCATAGTTGTACAGTATGTCAGCAAGTTGTTGTTCCGGCAGGGTGTTGACCAGTTGTGCTGCGGTAACCCCGCTGCTGGTATCCATACGCATATCCAGGGACGCATCGTTCATAAAACTGAACCCCCGTTCCGGCCTGTCCAGCTGTAATGAGGATACCCCCAGATCCACCAGGATACCATCAATCGCCTCAACTCCCCGCTCATAGCACAGGTTAAGCAGCTCTGCGTAGGAACCCTGCACTAGCTGGAACCTATCACCGAAAGGGGACAACCGTGCAGCGGCCAGACAAGCCGCATCCTGATCCCACTCAAAGCCAAAAACCCTGCCTGTTGGCGATGATGCCTCCAGAATCAAACCGCTGTGTCCGCCCAGTCCCAAGGTTCCGTCAATGTATGTCTTGCCGGAAACGGGCTGCAGCCACTGGACTATTTCACGAGCCAGTACCGGCGTATGTATTTCCCCGCTGCTCTCCATCGGGCAGATTTACAAAATTCCCATTGAGGAGAGATCACTACTGAAATTGCCGAAATCCGAACGGGTCTGACGAACCTCATCCTGCCAGGCCGTCTTATCCCAGATTTCAAAATGATCCAGCATCCCGTTCAAAACCACCTCTTTACTGATGCCGAAATCGTTGCGCAGGGGAGCCGGCAGCAGGATACGCCCCTGTTTGTCCAGGGTACACTCGGTCACACCGGAGATAACATAGCGGACAAAGGCATCGAGACCGGGCTTGGTGCGCCCCTCGGTCAAAAGTTTTTCTTCCAGCACTTCCCATTCGACAAGGGGAAATGCCTTCAGGCTTTGCCGCCAGTTGGTGACGATGAGCGAGCTGTCATACACCTCTCCCAGCACCTCCCGGAAGCGGCTGGGAATGTTCAGCCGACCCTTGGCATCCAAGGTATGTTCTGACCGGCTGCGAAAACGCTGCCCTGTTTTATTGCTCTTTGCCATGTCTTCTTATTCACGCACCATGAAAAACCTTCTTGCCCCACTATGCACCACTCCATTACCTTTTTATACCACCATCGTTGAGTAGTCAAGCAGAATAAAAGAGAGTATCAGGTAGAATATTAGATAGATACCGGAAAAATTAAAAATTGGATACAGCACTATATAACGGGGGAGGTCTGAGTGGAGCCACTACATATAGAGTAAAAGAGGAAAAATGGCAGTGCAGAGAAAAAATACGCTGAAAAAAAACTATTCAGAACTAACTGTTCTCAAAGGAGATTTTTTTTACTAAAAAAAATAAAAAAATCACCCTGGAAAAACGATAAAAACGTGGGGAAAGGTGGGGCAGAGGTGAGATAAAAGCACTGCAAAAAGCAGCACCTCGCTTTTTTCACTGGCCTGGAAGAGTTTTACACGGTTTCAGCTTTTAAAGATGTCCCGCAGTGTGCTGAAATCCTCTTTTGAGGCAAAGCTATGTTCAGCAGCAGGAAATTCCAGATTATCCACTTCACGGATAAAACTGCTTACTGCGTCGCGGATCTGCGGAGCCAGCTCAGTATATTTTTTGACAAAGCCGGGAGTGAATTTTTCAAACAGGCCAAGCATGTCATTGGTCACCAGAACCTGGCCGTCACAGTTGACCCCTGCACCGATACCAATGATGGGGATTGAGGTTATTTCGGTGATTATTTCAGCAACTGCTGCCGGAACACATTCCAGCACAATACCAAAGGCACCGGCTGCTTCCAGGGCAAGTCCATCCTCAACCAGTTTTTGTGCGGTTGCCATTTCTTTTCCCTGTACCTTGAAACCGCCCAGCTGTCCTGCGGTCTGCGGTGTGAGGCCGAGATGTCCCATCACCGGTACACCGGCCTGAACCAAGGCTCGGACACTGTCACAGACCTCTGCCCCTCCCTCCAGCTTGACGCAGTCACAGCTAGCCTCTTTGAGAAAACGAACCCCGTTGGCCACCGTCTTTGCAATGGAGACCTGGTAGGAGCCAAAGGGCATATCACCGATTACCATGGCACGTTTGGCTGCCCGGCCTACTGCGTCGGCATGGTGGAGCATTTGCTCCATGGTCACTGGAACCGTGGAGTCGTAGCCCAAGATAACCATACCCAGGGAGTCACCAATCAATAATGCATCCACCCCTGCATCATCAAGGAGACGGGCCATGGGATAATCATAGGCGGTGAGTACGGAGATCTTATGCGTACCGCCTTTCATGTCACGAAAGTCTTTCACTGTAATTTTCATGGCTTTCTGCTGGTATCTAAATATTTATTTGTCTATACTTCTGCCTTGCAATGCTCTAATGGTACGCAGGTAACAATCAACTTGCACCTGAGTGGTTTGATCGATATACAACCTCGGCAAGCGCACGAACCCGCTGCATGGTCTCAGCCAGGTCAAAACGGAGTAGTTTCCTCTCCTCCATCACTAGCTGCCCGTTGATCAAAACGGTTCGCACCTCCGCCTTTCCAGCACCATAGACCAGCAGGTCAACCCCGTGCATGGGTTGGAGATGGGGGACATCAACATCAATCAGGATAATATCTGCTTTTTTGCCCGGTTCCAGACTGCCGAGATCCGCCTCTCTGCCAAGAACCGCAGCCCCGCCCGAGGTTGCCATCTCTAAAATCCTGCTTGCGGGGACAGCCACCGGATCCAGATTGCGGCACTTCTGTACCTTGGCGCAGAGATCCATTTCCCGAAACATGTCCAGACTGTTATTACTGGCTGCGCCGTCGGTTCCCAACCCCACCGAGATTCCCCTGGCAAGCATATCAGCAAGGGGTGCAATACCCGAGGCCAGCTTGAGATTGGACTGGGGGCAGACAACTACTCCGGCTCCGCTGGCCGCTAAGATATCCAGATCCGCATCATCAACCCATACGCAGTGGATGCAGACGGTGTCAGGATCAAGAATCCCCAGTGCATCCAGATGACGCACCGGTGATTCCCCTTGCATGCCGATAATCATCTCCGGCTCAGACCTGCTCTCGGCCAGATGAATAAAGAGGGACACCCCTTTTTCCCGTGCCAGTGCCTTTGCCGCCTGTAGGGTCTCCGGATCACAGGTATAGGGAGAATGAGCAAAAACAGCAGGTTCTACCAGTGGGCCGTCAGCCTGCTGCTGGTCTATAAACGCACCTGCCGCACTTATATTATCAGCCGGGTCAACGACCCCTGGTGCGGGAAAGCCAATAACCCCCTGGGCGGCCACAGCCCGCATTCCGGCATCTGAAAAGGCTCGAGCCGCTTCCTGTTCATGGAAATAGCCGTCTGCCACGGTGGTGGTGCCGGAGAGGATCATCTCAGCAGCAGCCAGTTTTGTACACCAATAGACCATCTCCGGGGTGGCATGGGCAGCCTCAGCCGGGAAAATATGGTCATTGAGCCAGTCCCCCAGTTGCAAATCATCGGCCAATCCCCGGAACAGGGTCATGGCCCCATGACAATGGCAGTTAATCAGGCCGGGCATTGCCAGCCGGTTTTGCCCGTTGATGATTTTCTTGCCGCTAACGGAACTGAATTCGTCTGCTGGGCCGATTCGGACTATCTGCTCCCCTTTGATGGCGATAGAGCAGTCTTTGACCAGGGGCGTTTCTCCCAGCCTTCCGGGTAGCTGGATATTGGTGATTAAGATATCTGTTTCCATGGCTTGGTCGGGGATCATGTCGTGCAGGCAACCGGCTCTGCTTCGAGTGGAACGGTTTTGTCTTGACTGAAACTGTAGTTATCCATGACAATATCTGCGGTTTTGTTATTTAAATGGGAAAAATCATAGATCAGCTCTTTTCTGCGTCTGCCGTTTCTATCAATGAGATGTCGGTAAATATCGATGAAGGGGATATTTTTTTGCGCACAGTCGTGCCGCAGCCAGCTATTCATCTCTTCCGTGTATCGGGTACGCTCCTCTCTGGAGGCGAGAAAGGGGTAGCTGAGATTTTTGCGCCAGCGCAGTGCCTCAGGGGTGGAAAAATCACCGGTGGGAACCACGTTAAAGACGTGGATGCTATAGCCCTTATTACGGAGCGCAGACACATACTCGGTATAACGGTTTGTGGTGCGGCGGATCAGAGTCGCAGGCGGGGTACCATTCTGCTCGGCCTTGTACTTGATATGGATACGCACATCCACCTCACCAAAGACAAAGATGAGGTGTTTGTCCTGCAAAGAGCGGCGAATTTTACGGATCTGTTTTTCATGCCGAGCCAGGTTAAAGGCGGTTTTTCCATCCAGCTTATTATACCCGAACAGGGTGGTTGAATCGGCAATACTCGGATGCTTTTCAAAACAGCGCAGGGAGTGGCTGTCCCCTATGGTAAAGACATGTCTATGCATGGTAATCCGTCAACACTGGTGATTTTTTCACGCTTGCCTTACATCTCTCTGGAATGAACTTCCTGTCCCCTTATACCTGAATAATCTCCTCTTTCAGCATATTGTCCACAAAGTCCAGGACAAACTGACGCTGAGCCGGTGTAGCCCAGCCAATGCAGGAGCAGTGCATGTTGTTGGAGCTGCGTACCAGGAATTCAAATCGAATATCGTCGCTGTCCAGAACCACAGAAATATAAAACGGGCCGCAGTCCGGGTGTTCCAGCTGGGCTGGTGCCAGTAAATCCTGAGGTACCTCAAGCCAAAACACCCCGCCGATGGGTCCGGCTTTCAGGGTGCGTTTGAGGTAACTGTCAAGGTTGTCGCGTTCAAGAAAAGAGAGTTCGTCTATAAAATATTGGCGCATGACTGTAATGTATTAATTGTAATTGTTAAAAGTTTGCTGGCTCTCGAAATAATCCGGCCTGCTCAAAGTGCTTGTCAAAGGTGTATGCTATACTAATGTCCAGTTTACTCATTACGACGAAGGATATACAATCAGTGAGCGAATATCTTTTATCCTGGTGGCTCTGAAAATAGTTCCATCCTTCGAAGAATAGCTTTTCATCAACGTGAATGAAATCAACGGAAGGGCTACGAAGCAAATAGCCGCCGACTTGCACACCCTTTTCATGGTGACTGCGACTGTTGAAAAATGTGATGACTTCGTCAAAAACGTACGATGTGGTAACCAGAAAAGGCAATGAACTCGAAACATCGTTCCAGTGCCGTAGAGCCTTCTTATGGTTTTGGTCGTTGGAGAGTTCAAGTGCCAACAAATACCCGGTGTCAATAAATACTAAGCTCATTTCGAGTAGATATATTTATCGTGATTCAATGAGGCATCGTTATCATCCGTTTCCACGGGGGCGGTTCCCAACTTCAGTATCGGATCCTCATCTACGGGCGTGACAATGACAACATGCTGCTCCAGGCGGATATCCACAACATTTACTCCCCTAAGATACTCCTGTGGAATGTTGACACCTTCTTCACTTACTATCGCCTTCATAAGATCCTCCAAGAATGATGTACATTCGATACTTCCATAAAAAATGACTGACTATTGACCCCTTTTTTCAGCTCAAGCGAAATACAGGTGGTTCAATTAGCACCTGTTACTATATTACTTCCGACTTATGCTTTCAAGGCTTTCTCTTCACTTCCTCGAACAATCTGTTTTCGTATTCTCCCACTATACTCTTGTGAAACTCATTTTCAATAGCACAGAAGGGTAGAGTGCGCTGTACGCACCTGTAGAGTTGAATTGATAAAAAAAGTGTCAACCAGTATATGAAGGATGCCGTTTTTTCAATACCCAGGTTCAATAATACACCTAGAGATACTGACTGTCAAGAAGACCACAATTTCTCCGCCAGCCCGGAATACCGGATAGTCCGCTGCCGAACCGCCAGGGAAAGAATAGTCTCCTGTGTACAAAAGATAAGTTCCCTGCCAGCTCGGGTAATACCAGTATAAATTAATTCACGACTGAGTACCCGGCTCTCCTCTTCGGGCAGGAGGAGGAGTAAACGGGCAAATTCTGATCCCTGAGCCTTGTGGATGGTGATAGCAAAGGCGGCATCATGCTCTGGCAGGCGGGTCGGGGTGACCGGGTAGAGGCTGTTGTCCGCTCGCCGGAACCACGCCATGAGCCTGCCCGTGCTATCGTTCCATAACAGGCCGGTATCACCGTTAAAGAGCTGCATCTCGTAGTGGTTACGGCGGATAATGATCGGTTTTCCCTGGAACCAGTTTGAGTCGCCCCGAATCAGATCCTGTTGACGCAGGGTTTGCGCTGCCAGTTGATTAATGGTCTCAACCCCGTTCGGCCCTCTCCGTACCGCACAAAGGAAACGAAACTGTTCCATGGCCGTAAAGGCATCCTCGATTCCAAGTGCGGTGAGCATGGGTTGAAAACCCTGGATGATCTGCTCTTGCAGCCACTTTTTTCTTTTGCCACCAGTATGGGAAACGGTGTACAAATCCGGAAAACCTCTGCCAATGACCTTCTTCACCCGCTCCATGGAGCCGCTGTTAACGGCCTCAGCAAGCTGCCCGATACCGCTTTCACCTTTAAAACGGTAACCGGTGCGCAGCTTGATGACCGAGTCTGCCATGGAGGTCACGCTTATAGCTGCGGCACAATCCAGACTGGTTCCGCTCAACTGTTCCAGCTGTTGGCAGAGCGGTTCTGACCATCCGGGTTCACCAGAGCCGCAGAGATCACCAAACAGGCTGCCCGCCTCCACAGAGGCCAGTTGGTTATGGTCTCCCAGCAGGATGAGGCGGGTCGTGGGCGGCAAGGCTCGGATCACCCCGGCCATCAGCTCCACGTCGATCATGGATGCCTCATCCAACACCAATAAATCAAGCTGCAGGGGATGGCTGTGATTATAGCGGAAATCATCCGCACCAGGACGATAGCCCAATAGCCGATGCAGCGTTTTGGCTTTCTCTGGAACCAATGCGGCCAGTTGGGGCGGAAGGTCGCCCTTTGCCTTGCGGATGGACTCTTCCAGCCGGGCTGCGGCCTTGCCTGTGGGTGCGGCCAGGCCGATGTTCAGGGGCAAGCCCTGGGGCTGCAATCCTTGTAAAAGAGCCAGGATACGAGCCACGGTATAGGTCTTGCCGGTACCCGGTCCGCCGGAGATGACCAAAAGGGGCTTGAGCAGAGCCATGGCCGCAGCCAGCTGCTGAAAGTCGGGTTGGTTCTGTTTGCTTTTGTTCTCAGCGAATAGCTGGCTCAATAGCTGCCGAGCCAGTTCTATATCCTCAACCTCGGTAACAACATTTGCCCGATCAAGCAGATCTCGGGCAAGCTCCTGTTCATAGTTGAAAAATCGGTACAGGTATAACCGGTTTGCCTCATCCAGGATCAGAGGTCGAGTCTCATCGGGTTGGCCGACCACAGACAAGCCCAATAATATTTTCCGCCACTGTTTGACTTCCGGGATCAGTTCAGGGTCAATATCCTGGCAGAACTCCCCTCCCCTGTCCAGAGGAAAACAGACATGACCATTGCCCACGGCAGCAGAGGCAAGAGTGGCGGCCAGGAGTAGTTCCGGTGTTCCCTTTTCCCGATCAGATAACTGCTCAAGAAAGAGACCGATATGGAGATCGAGTGGGCGTATTGCGCCATCTGCGCATAACTGCTGTAAGGCCGCACGCATCAGATCGCCTCCCCGTTGCAACAGCGGCTGATACCATCAATAAGGGCAAAGGGCGGTTTGTCAAAATAAACTCCGCTGTCTGCGCTCGGCTGCATCCCGCGGAGAAAAAGATAATAGGCCCCGCCAAAATGATCATTGTATGAATAATTCGGGATTCTGGACTGCAAATAGCGGTGCAGAGCCAGGCTATAGATCAGGTACTGCAAGTCGTAACGGTGTTCCAGCATGGCAGGTTCCAGTTTCCGATAGTCCTCCAGGGCAGCTCCGAGATGGTTGGATTTATAATCGGCCACATAATAGCGATTTTCATGACAAAAAACCAGGTCAATAAAGCCGACCATCAGCCCCTGCAGGATGTCATGACCGGGCAGGGGGGCGTAGTCGAAATCAGCCAGAACCCGGTTAAAGCAGGAGAGATCCAGCCCATTGAGGGGAAAGTAAAAGGACATCTCGTTGACCCTGTTTTTGCTGCCCAGCCCGGATAGGCGCAGTCCGTTTTCATCCAGCCCGGTATCAAGAATATCTGCTAACCAGTCAGCAACTACCGTACCCCAGGATGGTTCAAATCCGGCTCGAGCCAGCTGTTCATTGATGATGGTCTCATGGTCAGCGGAATCGGTAAAGCTGATATGTTCCAGGATGGCATGGAGACAGGTTCCTGCAGCCGCCCCCCTGGGAAAACCGAAACGATCCTCTCCAGCAGTTTCGCTCTGATTGTCACTGGAAGAATCGTAATCCGGCTGTTCCGGCTGCCTGTCTGACTGGCTTCCAGGATGGGCTGTGAGCCGGGAATAGCTGGTTATGCGCCAGGATGTATCAATATGACCCTGGAAAATTGCGGGTTGAAGCTCCGTAACCGCATCAGCATCCTGCCCCACCTTCTGAGCCACTTGCTCAATAAACGGTTTGACTGCCAGAGGACTCTCATCCGTGTCCAGTTGGGCAAGGGCGGACAGCAGCTCTGCCTCTTCCGGCATTGTCCGACCATGGAGCAGATAGCCAAGGGCAGAGTTCTCCATTCCCTTGATCCGGCCCCAACAGAAAAAGCAGCAGTAACGAGCCCGGGTGACTGCCACATAGAGCATCCGCAGATCCTCAGCCAGCCGTTCCTTTTCAGCGAGCAGTAAATGATCGCTGTTGCCTGCCAGCTCAAGATAGAGACGATCCGGCTCGTCCGGTTGGTGAAAGGAGAACGGTTCTTTGGCTTTACAGATGCGGGCAGACCAGAGAAAGGGCAGAAACACTATCGGATACTCCATCCCCTTGGCCTTATGAATGGTCACAATCTTTACCAGGTTCTCATCCGATTCCAGGCGCATCTGGCCGCTGTTTTCTCCTTTTTCAGGAGCCTGGATCTGATTACTAAACCAGCGCACCAGCCCCTCCGGGCCAATCTGCTCCAGCCCAGCCTCTTGCAGGAGTTCGGCCAGGTGGAGATAGTTGGTTAGAATTCGTTCCCCTTCCAGGAGAGGGTGGATACGCTGAACCATCTTCTGTTCCTTGAGCAGCCGCTGGAACATGGGAATAAAGCCCTGCTCCTGCCAGATTTGCCGATACTCTGCCATGACGGTCATCACCTTTTCCCATTTCTCTTCACTGTGATGCAGCTGATCAAGCCGGGCTGCATCATAACCAAAGAGCGGGGTTGCCAGGGCCGAACGAATCATACCGCTGTCAGAGAGATCCAGGAGTCCACTCAAGACGACCCGTATCTGCTGGGCCTCACGGGAGAGAAATACAGAATCATGGCTGTAATAGACCGAGCTTATTCTAAGTTTTCCTAAGGAAGAACGTACCTGAGCTGCCTCCCGGTGGGTGCGTACCAGCACGGCGATGTCTCCGGCCTGGAGTGGGCGGTCGCCTATTGTGGCCTGCCCGCTTCGGCCTGCTGTGAGGAGCTGCCCGATCTCCTGAGCGCAGAAGGTAGAGGCGCACTCTCTGCTCACGCCGGTATTCGCCGGTTTATCGTTTGTACCGTTTTTGCCTTTTTTACCGTTTTTACTTTTTTTACCATTGGGCAGACGCAGGCAGGTCAGAGGAGGAGGAACCGTATTGCCCAGCAGCAACGGCTCTTTATCGGCAAAGCCAGCAGCCTTAACCGGGGTAAAGGTCATGGCATCCTGAAAAAGAAGAAAAGGGTTATCCACCAGGCCAAAGAGCTGGTTCACCGCCCCAACCATTCCGCTGGTAGAGCGGTAATTGGTGTCCATAGTCAAACGGTTGTCTGCTTTACAGTCGCTGCGTGCCTGGATATAGGTGAAGATGTCTGCTCCACGAAAACTATAAATAGCCTGTTTGGGATCCCCGATCAGGATCAGGCCGCTCTCTGGATTTCGAGTATGAATAGTGGAGAATATGCGGTACTGGAGCGGGTCTGTATCCTGGAACTCGTCCACCAGGATCATGGGAAAACGGGTGCCAATGGTGCGGGCAAAGGGGTGGCCGCCTTCACCCTGCAGAGCCGCATCCAGATGGGTAAGCAGGTCGTTGAAAAAAAGCTGGGCATGTTCTTCCTTGCGCCGGGTCAGTTCCGTGTGCAGATACTGCCGTGCCGTCAGAAGAATACGGATGCGCCGGAAGCTGGTTAGCTGGAGCCAGGTTGTCCAGAAATCGTCAAAAAGGTCAAGAAACGGGTGGTCAGGCGGTTTGTTTTTGTTTTTTAGAAGAGATGCTGTGATGTGGGAACTGGTGAAGAGAGGCAGCAGATCAGCTTCAGGCGGCTGCCAGGGCAGACTGTTTACTTGCACCAGTCCATCCAGGGTATTTGCAGCTCCATCGAGACGATCAGGATGATAGCCATTTTTTTTATTTTTGGATATTTTTTTATTTTCCCTGAGTTGGTCAAGTATCGTGTTCCGCTTTCGCTCCCATTGCGATCTTACCTCGAGCAGAGCGTCATCCAGTTTCTTTTCCAGTGCGACAATAATCTCATCATTCACATCAGGTACACAACGAATATCCTGTCGATCCAGATGGCCCCCTATTGATTTCAGGAGTGCATCAGGTGTCCCCCATTGCCTGGCAGCCCAGACCGTCTCATCCCGTGAAGCCCCATAAAAGCGATCCCGCCAGAAATCCTCCATGATCCGTTGCCGCAGTAGCTGTTCACTTTCCAGGAATTCCATTTCAAAGGGTGCGCCTGACTCAAAGGCATGTTCCTGCAGCATCCGCTGACAGAATCCGTGGATGGTGAAGATGGCAGCCTCATCCATGAGAGTAAGGGCATCGGTGAGGGTCTGGATGGCTCGCTGTTTATCATCCATCGAGTTCGTAAGCAGTTTGTCCAGTACCGAGTCTGAACTTCTCCCCTCCAGCACATCCAGCCCGTCACGGATACGCTGTCGTATCCGGGTGCGCAGTTCCTCGGTGGCGGCTCTGGTAAAGGTAACCACCAGGATCTTGTCCACAGTGAACTTTTCTTCCAGCAGAAGGCGAAGAAAGAGCAGGGCTATGGTGTAGGTCTTGCCGGTTCCTGCGCTGGCCTCAATGAGGAGTTGTCCCTGCAGGGGCAGGGTGAGTGGGTCTAATGACTGCATTGATTTATACCTTTATGGCGAGTTCCATACTTCCGTGCAATAATTTTGGCGAACAATGAAGAGCTTGATTGCAAACTTGGCTGTTGATGGTCGTATCATAGTTGTCCTTGGTGATACGATCAATCAGAAAATCGGAAAAGATTTTCTGGCTACCAACTTAAGGCGGGACAAATCGCAATTTCAATCAGATAACTCATATTGCCCCCTGGTTCCCACAGACGGAGTCTCGCAGGCTCGCTTACCTCCTGCGTGGTAACTTTGAATGACCGCTCCAGCGGTCGATGCGAGACAGACGGAGTCTCGCAGATAAGCGCAGACTTCGAGCTCGCT
>DAOVTM010000218.1 GCA_030633145.1 Desulfobulbaceae bacterium | reverse complement strand
TTCCGACTTGCACCGAGACCACTCTACTCTCAGTTGTTCCATCACCAAGCTGCCCGTCCGAGTTGTCGCCCCATGCCCAGAGGGTGCCGTCACTCCTGAGGGAAACGGTATGAGAATACCCAGTGTCAACCTGGGCAATTGTTGCGCTGAGGGGGCCGGCAAAGACAAAAGGCACCAGGCAAAAGACGAAAGAAAAGAGGAGTAACTTTTTCATGGCATTCTACGGTAGTTATCTATTTTTAGGGATACACATCAGCTCTTAAAAATTACAAGAGCTGTCTGCATGTTAATATTCCATAGGGTTGTTGATCTCCCGGCTACGGGAAAGGCTATTCTCATTTTCAGTATATACCATACTGACCTGACATAAACCTGACATTTTCCTGACAAATATATTTTGCCAGTGAAAAAACAGTGGCAGGGAGCAATAATGTCCTGTAATTTAATGAAAAAAATTATTGCACTTTTTTCATTTTTTCAATTTTATGTCTTCAGTTCCACTGAACGCTGCACAGAATAGAGACTCCCTAATTCCAACGAACAAGTTTTCCGCCCCGGATCATGGAGCAGCGCATGCTCGGACGAGTCCAAGGTGGACCTGGAGCACGAACAGACCAACGGATGCCCCATGGGACTGGTTCCTCAACATACTTGGCCGTCTGTTTTCAGAGATGTGCGTTGTAGCGGAGGTCGTGGAGAAATGTTGCGCCGATGATCCTGTCCAGGTGCCGATTTTACCCGAACTCAAATCACGGTGTTTCTCCCTCAATCGTCCAGACTGATAGGAATATTCACCTTGATATTACGCCGGATAAAAAACCAATAGACTCCCCGATACTGCCACAGGGGCAGGGACATGAGAAATCTGGCATGTTCCTTGAGTGCGTGTTTCAACTCCTCCATCAGGTCACGCCTCTCCTCCCGCAGTACGACGGATTCATACCGTTCAACCTGTTTTCTGGCCTCGAGATGTTTTGCGTACAGGCTCTTGTAGGAGAGTCCGGGAAAGGTCTGGATCAGTGACTTCTCTGGTTGGGGCAGCATCATCGCATCTTTGCTGGAGGCGGTGGTAATGACGATATCATCGTCATACAGGGTGACAAAATCGATATTCTTTTTGTTGGGCGTGACGTAGAGCAAAGCCCAAGTGGCATCCCTTGCCGACCACCAGGCAGCACCCTGTATTGGTTTCGGGACATTGACCACGTTGGTGAGAAAGACAGAGTCGTACTCAAATCCATTCCTCTCCACCCAGTCGGCAAATTCGTCTTTGACCCGGATAAAATCAGGGTTATCAATCTCCTGCACCGGCTCCAATAACTTTTCCGGCTTGAGTAAAGACTTAACCGAGGCGACAACGGCTCGGTTTACCATCCAGCTGACTCCCACTACCACCAGTATCGGCAGCAACATTTTATTCATATTATCCTCCGCTTAAATGTTCGCATTATTTTTTCCAGAAAGAGGGGTAAAAGATAACCAGGGCGGAAAACATCTCCAATCGCCCTACCATCATATTCCAGGCAAGAAACCACTTGCCCGTATCAGAAAAAAAGGCAAAATTTTCCGATGGGCCTATATCGCCAAACCCAGGTCCGATATTCATCAACGCAGAGATAACCACACTGATGGCAGTAATATAGTCAATGGGTTCCACCAGGATCATGAAACAGGCACCGATGAAGATCATAAAGATATTGACTATAAAATAACAGATTGCCAGGTCTATGGCCGAACTATCAAGGGATTTGTTATTGAGCCTGACCGAGACTATGGACATGGGCTGAAAAAAAATCTTACGCACCGTACCCCACATATACTTGCAGATTATAACATAGTGGACAACCTTGATCCCGCTGGTGGTGGAACCGGCACAACCACCTATAAAACAGATCATGAAGAGAAACATCTGAGCGGCCTGGGGCCAGAGTTCATAATCAGCGGTTCCAAATCCGGTAGTGGTCAGCAGGGACATCACCTGGAAGGTACCATACCTGAGGGCATCCCAGGGGTCGGGATAGACATTATCCCGCCAGAGAACATAGGAAACCATACCACAGAAGATCAGCAGCAGAGCCAGATACCATTTGAATTCAGTATTCTTAAAAAAGGCCTTGATATCTCCCCGCAGCACTTGAAAAAGGAGGACAAAGCTGGTTCCCCCCAGAAACATGAAGAGGATAATAATCCAGTCAAAATAGGCGGAGTCATAATGACCGATACTGGCATTTTTAGGCGAATACCCCGAGGTAGAAATCGTGCCGAATGCGGTACAGAGGGAATCAAAGAGGGGCATGCTTCCAGCCAGGAGCAGCAGGGTCTGGAGCAAATTAAGACCCAGGTAAATAACCCAGAGCATCACCATGGTATCCCTGGTTCTGGGAGTAAACTTCTCCTTGGTAATCACCTGGCCCGGACTGGATTCGGCCCGGAACAAGCGCAGCCCGCCCATCCCCTTGGGCATGAACATAACAATCAGGGTGAGAAAGCCCATCCCTCCCAGGAGGTGGGTTTCACTGCGCCAGAAGAGCAACCCGTGCGGCACCGCCTCAATATCATTGAGAATGGTCGCTCCGGTGGTGGTGTAACCGGACATCATCTCGAAAAAGGCATCGGTGAATGAGGGGATGGAGCCGTGCAGCATAAAGGGAAGGGCGGAAAAGGCAGACACCAGAATCCAGCCCAGCACGGCAATAAAGATACCATCTCGGATATTGAGATCACTGCTCTTTTTGGTAAACCACCAGCAGGGCAGGCCGATACCGGCTGAGACCAGAGCCGCAGCCAGGATCGGAATCAGATCGTTCTCACCGTAATAGAACGAGCAGAGCAGAGGAAAAAGCATTGATCCGCCGGTCACCAGCAGCAACAGACCAATGATATGGATAATGGATAAGAAGTGCATTCCCTATAATAACCAACATCCTCTCTATTTTGCAATTGTTAAAAGACGCATCCATTGTCCGGTTGACATGGGTGCCTGTTGCACTTATTATTTACTCAATAATCCAGATTATCCATATTATAAAGGAGCAGAGGACGATGCCTCCTGTACCGCCGCCTTTCAGAAGCCAAAGCAGAACCAAAACCGGTGAGATGCAGACTGAAACAGCACCGGGAAAACAAACACAACTGCTGCCCAGGGGGGTGGGGCGCATCATTGGTGTGGTTCTGCTTCTGGCCACAGTCGGCCTGACCTCCTGCCAGGCATTTATCCACTCCTTTCCCTCGCTGCTGCCATGAGTCCTGCCCATAATTCCAGCCAGAGCAGCTTCTTCTTTCTCAAAGAGATGGTTAAGCGGGTTCGGGAAAACAGCCGGGGACTACTCCTCTACTTTCTTCCCTTACCCTTTCTGCCAGCCCTGTTGGTCAGCCTGATGCGGGGAGCAGTGGTGCCTGCCGCAGCCAACCTTGCTGCGCTTTTTCTCATCCTGCTGGGTGGCGGCCTTACCCGGCGCGGTCTGACCAGCGAGCGGGCCTACGAAAAAAAGAGCAAGGCCAAGGCACCCCGGCCTCCGTGGAAGATCATCGGCGGGTTGTGCGTTGGCTCCGGAGTCGGAATCGGCTCTCTCTTGTCCGTGGGTAACGGGCTTGTCTTTTCTATCTTCCTTGCACTGCTCGCCTTGCTGGGATTTTATCTGGCTTATGGACTTGATCCCCTGCGGGATAAGGGGATGGTTGTCCGTTCTTCAGGTTTTAGCGATAGCGAGATCGGCAGGATCCTTGCTGAGGCGGAAGGCAAAATTGCAGATATGGAAAAGACTTCGCAACAGCTCACAAACCCTGAACTGCGTACCCGGCTTGATCGGGTAACCGGCCTGAGCCGGAATATTCTCCTGGAGCTGGAACGGGATCCAGATGATTTGCGGTTGGCGCGAAAATTCCTCACCGTGTATCTTGACTCTGCCTGTAAGGTGAGCCGGGATTATGTGAACACAAGCTCCATGGCAGAGGTAAACGAGTTGGAGCAGCGATTTGGTGAAGTACTTATCTCCATTGAGGATGTTTTTACAGAACTGCATCAGAAGATGCTGGCCAACGACCTTCTGGATCTGGATGTTCAGATGGAGGTGTTGCAAAATCGGTTGAAACGGGAAGGGATATAACAGCGAACAGCAGCATGTTGATCAGGGAATATCGATCAGGGAATATCGAATGTCCATGAGAGAGCGATCACTATCAATTTCCAATGCTCAATTATTAAGTATCCATTATTAACTATCCATTATTAATTAAAAAATGTCTGACATAACAAACAGCGAGTTAGTTACCTATCAGTCTGCGCCGTCCGAGGAAAAGGCCGCCGTAAAACCCCTGATGGCGGAAATTGATCTCCACGATTCCAGTTCAATTATTTTTTTCGGCTCAAAGGCCCAGCAGGAGGTAACCTCCATATCCGACGAAATGCTCAATAAGGTGCGCAATAAGGATCTGGGCGGGGCTGGCGAGGTACTCAACGACATGGTGGCGGTATTACGCGGTTTCCAGGTTGACGACCTCAAGCTGAATGCGAAACCGAGTCTCCTCAGCCGCTTTTTTAACAAGGCCAACCCAGTGGCAAAGCTCTTCCAGCGCTATGAGGATGTCCGCAAACAGATCGACGGTATCACCGACCGGCTGGAAGAGCATAAGACCACTCTGATGACCGACATTACCATGCTGGATCGTCTCTACGATGCGACCCTGGGCTTTTTCCGCAACCTGGAGCATTACATCATGGCGGGAGAAGAACGTCTCCGCCAAGTGGATACGGAAGTCATCCCGGCACTCAGCACTGAATATGAACAGGACGGTAACGTACTCAAGTCCCAGAAACTACGGGACACCCGCAGCGCACGGGATGATCTGGAACGACGGGTGCATGACCTCCGCCTCACCCGTCAGGTAGCCATGCAGAGTCTGCCCTCCATCCGCCTGGTGCAGGAAAACGATAAGGGATTGGTCAACCGGATCAACTCCACCCTGATCAACACTGTCCCCCTTTGGCGACAGCAACTGGCCACCTCTGTGGCCGTATTTCACTCCAGTGAGGCCGCTGCAACCGTCAAGGCTGCCACCGACCTGACCAACGAACTGCTGGAACAGAACGCCGACAACCTGCAGATGGCCAACAAGGAGGCGCGCAAGCAGATGGAAAGCGGGGTCTTCAAGATCGAATCGATCAAAAAGGCCAACGAGACCCTCATCGCCACCATTGAAGAGAGTCTTCAGATAGCTGATGAGGGCAAGCAACGGCGAGCCGATGCGGTGCGCCAGATGGAGGTTATGGAGGATGAGTTGAAAAAGACCCTGGTCAGTGCTGCTGCCTCGGGTAAGATGTGAACAATCCTCCTTTCCCGAAGTTGCTCAACAACCCTGCTAAACAGGTGAACATAATTAATCTAACATTTTACAGCGGACAGCATTTTCCCGTTTTCTCGTTCCCTGGGAACGGATTTTGGACGCTCCAGCGTCCGTGGCAGCCGATGGATCGGCATATCACAGTTCCCATGCGGAGCGTAGGAACCAGTGGGAAAATTTAGGTTAATTTTGCATTAGTACTTAAACATTTCAGCCGCAGTTACAAGGCTCCGAAGCTTTAACTCAACACGAACCTGTGAAAAAATATCCCAGAGAATGATTGAGCTGTAAGTCAAAGGCTGTCGGTGAAGGTGTCGGCGATACGAAATTCCATTGCGTTACTGGCATCCTTCATTTTCCGGTTGACACTGTTCGGACAATCTGGTTCCCAGGTAAGCGAAGACTCCGCGCTCCAGCTCGAAGTCTGCGCTTATCTGGGAACCAGGAACATTGTGGAAGCAATGTATTACCAAAAGTGTCAACTACTTTTCGCCTGAAATGAAGGATGCCGCGTTACTCAAAAGAAATTAAAAAGAAATATTCCAGATTGCAATGGCCTGTTTGGCCATCCAGTCCTGTCGGGATTGGATAGTAGCAGGTGTCCAATCATCGTACCGTTTAGCTATTCCCTGGCTTATCGAAAACTCACTTTCCGAATACACAATTCTTTTTTCCAGGTAAGGGACATTGCCAAGATTACGGTTAGCGGTTGCAGACAGCAAGGTCATGTTGCCGAGTTGGTAAACACTGTTGTCATAGGACTGACTGTCAAAAGCATCCCATCCCTGCTCAGGATGTTCCGGTAAAATATGTTCGAGAGTGTAGTCACTATTTTCAAAATCAAAACCATGACCGGAGCAATGCTTTTCAAGTGAAAAAAGGATGTAGCGAACCACCTTTTTGTTACGACTGTTTGTTGTTCGTAACTCCTTATCTGCAAAAGCTGCCTTAAAGACTGTATCTTCCGAGCAGACAGGTTGCAGCGCAGAAACGACCTCTCTTGCTGAGGAGAACGTACCGGCAGCCAGCCGTTGGGCAATATGGTTATACACCTTTTCCTGCTCATTGGACGGCAGACCACAGATGACGTTATAGCGGAAAGATATTATTGCTATGGCTCGTAAAACTTTTGCAAAATCATTACGATCCTGGTCGCCAAAACAGCCGAAAGCAGCCAGCAAAAGAGCCAGAGGCTGCCGGACATTAAACATCTGGAGTTGTTGCAGAGAGTCTCGTTCATCCCGTGTCCAGGATCTTTCCATGGGGTTTCTTAAAGCGGCCTAGATGCGGGCGTGCCTGTCAAGCTCCCGGATCAGGGTAAACGCCTCACCTTTGCTGGAGATATCCTGACGGATGGTTTTAAAGAGATGCGTTTTACGCACCAGTTTATGACGGCTGTTCCAGAAAATGCGTAAAAATTCAGGAAAGCTGTCACTGCCAAGAAGTCCGACTATACCCTCCC